>CAYTDU010000053.1:0-14815 GCA_964436395.1 uncultured Gemmatimonadaceae bacterium
ACTGGGTTTCTGTCGCTGGACATTGCCAATACGTGCTCAGCAACTTGCTCCTGTTTCTGTGCAGCGCAGCGGACCTTAACAATTTGGTAAGCCTAACCCACCGATTATTCACCAGTTTTACTCTAGACGGAACACCGAATTGGCGATGCGGTGAAGACCTGAGATTCGGCTCACAACGCTCGCGCCGCTGGGTCCTATGCCTGGTTCCGGGCACAATCTGGTCGATTTCGGGCAGGCTGAAGGCTAGCGGCGAGTGTGCATATCACATGATTCCAAGGACTTGCAGCTGTTCGGCGCTCCGGCCCGCCCTCTGCATTGCCGAGTCATGCCGGGACACTCCCGGGACGACAACGGAGGAACACATGCAAGCTGCACAAATCGACGGCACGTTTGACGATTCTCACGCTCAACTTCGCTCTTTGTACATGACGCTGTTGGAGCATCAAGGCCGATTTGACGAGTTCAAGAGCATTCTCGCCCAGTACGAAGCTTCGAGCGATGGTGAGCCGGAACAGGCCCGCCAGGTGCGAGAGAGGCTCAACTCGAGAATCCGCGATTGGGTGGACGGCTTCGAGGGCCTTAGCGCTCAACAGGTCATTCAATGGCGGGGCATCGTGGTAGAGGAGCGGATCAACGTTGCGCTCTCCCCGTGGAAGGAATCGAACCTGTACTGACTCGGTGAGCGGCCAATTCGGGGTGAGCTGCGGTGACGTCCGCAGCCACCCCGGGCGTGTGCGACAGAAGGGGCAAGTATGCGTGAGGACTATCGTATTGTAGACGAACTGTACGACGGATTCTGCCAGAGAGCACCAATCGGCCTGCGGACGCCCCTTCAGCGTCTTGCTCATACGCTCGGGTTGGTGCCATCAACAGATGTTGGTTGGAGCGAGGTTTTCAACCATGAGGTAACGCTTGCCGCACCTTTGGTGCTCTCCGACGCAATGCCAAACGTTGAGCAGGGCATCGTTCGTGACGCCACACTGGCCCACCTACTGGCTGTCATCGAGGCTTTCGGTACGGATCGTATCGAGGACAGTCAGGTAGAGGGGACGGCCACGCTCCGAGGCGCTCTCGGGCAGGTGCGCGCAGAGCGAGATGAAGCCCTGTCGCGCGTCGCTGGCGGTGCGGGCGGTCCATATGCAGAGGCTGAGGCCGAAACCCTGGCAGCGATACGTCTCGAACGCGAGGTCCTGTCGTCGCAGTCATCGGTATCCATTGCGGAGTACGAGCGCGTATCTACGGGAAAGCAAGCAGTCGGGATGCCTGCTGCCCTCGCGCTAGCGCGTGTTGCCGGGTGGGCACCGAACAGAATCGCCATGCTAGATAGGACTCTCCTGGCGATCTGGTTTGCGCTACAGGCCCACGATGACGTCGCGGACTGGCAGCAAGATGCCGAGCGCGGCGGCGCCTGGGCGATTGCGCTCGCCCAGCACAAGTCAGCTGGACGAAAGATGGCTGTAGACGCGATGGTCCACGGGTCGGGCGTGCTCGCTGACATGCTGCGTCTCTCCCGCAGGCGATATCGAGCCGCTGGGACACGCGCAGCGGCCTTGGGAGCGGCGTCCCTTGCCCGTTGGTGCCGCGAGCGGGAACAGGAGGTTGGTTTGCTTGCGCAACTCGAGGGACGGCACCCGGGCTACGTGATTCGGTTTCGTGCGCTCTCGGCGCTCGAGCACGAGGTGCTGCAATGACGGAGCGCGCGGCCTCCGGGGGGCCAGTTTGGGACTTCGAAAACCGTCCACTCTCGCGGTACCCGAGCCCTGATCGAACGTACGACGACTTCATTGTCGCAAGCAGCCGTCGCCTCGATCCAAAGACAGTCCGCTCGGCGATTCCCCAAGGAGCGGGACTACTCTCGGTCGAGCCAACGGTCACGCTTGGGCCCGTGCTTTGGCATCGGGTTCGCATGTCGAGCCCGACCACGGCTCGCACGATCAGTGAATGCCTTGGGGCGAGCGGCATTGCGGTGCGCTATGTTGCCTCATCAAGGCACGGGTCGCTTCAGCTCGGCGAAGAGTTCCGCCCGTGTTCGCTGGAGCCAAAAGCGGGGGCGTGGAGCGGTCGGAGCGCCAGCGTTCCGTTAACGCCGACACCTTCGTGCTGGTCGCATGCTTCCCGAGGCGTCTGCCTGGATCGAGCGAGTTGTGGGCGCGGGGAGGATACCCGCCTTGCGGTCATCGACGACGACGCTGCCGACCTCGAACTTGCGAATGTCGATGCCGAGGTGTTGGTGAGCGTCAAGGAGCGGCCGCGAGCGCAACCACACGGAACACTGATGGTGGGGTGGGCGGTTGGTACGTCGAGGTTCGAAGGCATTGCCCCAGGCGCTTCGGCTCGACTCTATGTAATTCCAAAGCCCGGGGTCGACGTCGTTTCGTTGCCTCTTGCCATCATTCGTGCTGCGGCTGACGGTGCTGACGTGATTCTGTGCCCGAGCTACCTCGAGGGAACGACGAGCCCGATGCTAGACGACGCGCTGGAATTCGCGTCCCGCTTTGGACGAGGGGGCCTGGGGTCGGTCATCGTGGTGCCAACCGGACGAGAGGCATCGAGCCCGCCAGACTCGAGCCATGTGAGCTGGTCGATCGGGCTCGGGGAGCCGGCAAGCGATCCTCGGATCTTGTGCGTTGGCCCGAGCGGTCGAAACGGTGGATGGTTCCTGTGGGAGCAGCGCAAGGGTGGGCTTCGCCCGTTCGCGAACCGTGGCCCAGCGGTGCGTTTTCTTGCTCCCGGCGACGACATGACGTCGCCCCTTCGCCCCAGCGGCGCATCGCACGCGGAGTCAAGCGGTGCTTCGGCGGTGGCGGCGGGCGTAGCGCTTGTGGTGATTGCGTCGAACCCGGGGCTGTCCAAGTCCGAGGTGGAAGACGTTCTCAAGCGATCGGCGATTCCGGCGGCGGACGAGACGGATGACGAGCTTTCACGATTGACAGATCCGTGGGACGCAATGCCCGCACGGCGCGATGCCGATGGGCATAACGCCAAGTATGGCTACGGACGGCTCCAAGCCGACCGCGCCTGCCTGATGGTTTCAGATCCCTTCTGCGCCGCCTTGGTTCAGATGGGGCACCCCAAAGTCGCCGCTCGCTGGCTCGACATGCGGCGCTCTGACCCAAGTCTGAAGGCGGCCTATTCGGTCGAACTCGGTCTGTGGATGGCTCGGCAGTGCTTGGCTCGCAGCGAGGTGATGCACACGTTCTCAGTGCTCGCGCGACACTTGCGTCTCGTTGCGATCGACATTGACCGCCTGCGCGCACATGGAACAGGGGCGTTGCTTCGCCAGCTGCTGCTGGCCCTAAGAACGGTTCCGAGGGCCGTCAAGCCACCGGAAGCGCTTCTTGCCGAACTGAACGACCTGTGCGAAGGCCTCAGCCAGTCTCTTGCCAACCCAGCGCGGTGCGGCGATGCCGAACACGCGGTGTGGCGCCTGGCACAGGTCGCATTCGGTCACGAGGATGCGGATGTTGAAGGCTGACGTCATCGTCATTGGAGCTGGCCCGGCGGGGTCCGTCGCTTCCGCACTGCTTGGTTCATACGGATTCGACGTGCTGCTGGTCGACCGAGCTGAGTTTCCAAGGGAAAAGGTATGCGGCGACGCGATTGCGTACAGCTGCATCGAGCCGCTTCGAGACCTTGGAGTCGAGCCGATCCTGAAGGAAAGGACCGTGTTCGAGACCCAGCATCTGCGACTACTTCTCTCCGATGGAACCTCGCACTCGGTCCACGTCCGCGACGGCGAGCCATTCGTGAGACTCATCCCCCGGATCGACCTCGATCATCTCCTAGTCAAGGCAGCTCGCTCATTCGCGAGAGTTTGCTTCATCGGGGGTTGCAGCGCGAGGACTATCGATCGAGTGGCGCTCGATGAGTTCGTTGTCCGCCTCGAGGGGGCGGATGTGGGTTCGGCCAGTGCCCCCTTGGTGATCGTTGCCGCAGGCGCCGCAACGAATCTCTGCGCTCGGCGTCAGGAACCACAGGTGACGGCAATGCGGGCATACTTCGACGACCTCGACAGTCTCACCGATTCCGTGGAGTTCATCCTGCATGAGCGAGTGCTGCCTGGGTACTTCTGGATTTTTCCCCTCGGCCCCCGATCTGCGAACATCGGCGTCGCCAGCTACGCGCCTCGAAACAGCCTGCGCGACGAGCTCGCCTGGTTCATTCAAGAACACCCCAGGGGCCGACAACTCAGAAGCGGGCGACAGCGCGGACGCGCACGCGGTGGGATGATCCCCGTGACTTGCAGCTCCGGTTCCCGTGTGGAGGACGGGATCATCCTGTGTGGTGATGCCGGCCGATTTGGTGATCCACTCACGTTCCATGGAATCGGACCAGCCATCTGGTCCGGCGTCTTTGCTGCCCAGGTCGCCAAGACGACCGTGCAAGAGGGGCACCGCGAGGGACTCTTTGAGTACGATGATCTTTGGAGAGCGAAGTTCGGCGTGAGTTCGTTGTTCGTTGGCACAAACCTGTTCGAAGGGGTGGACCCGATGTCAACCGCTCGTGATACGAGGCCGATCGCACTTCGGAGCGACGCTGCGGCGAACTACGAATCCATGTTCCGCACCCTTTCAGGCGGCTGAATGGCCCAGATCAACAAGTGTGAACCGCGTGGATTCCTGATGCTGGGCTTGGCGAACGAGCCCTCCAGGCGTAACCTGCTGCGTCGACTGGGTACGAGCCGCGCGAGCCCGGAATGCCTTGGCAGAAGAATCGACCGTGGATTGGTTACATCATTCTCGGGGCGACGCTCTTGGGTGGCTTGGCGGCTTTCTGGGAGTCTCTGGACTGGTACAAGCGTCCGATCGCCGGAATCTTGGTGGACCCCGATCTCGCCGTCTCAAGCGTGATGCTTCCGTCGTGGGATGGATACCGCAAGGGGCTGCGGTTCCCAGATCGCGTGGTCTGGGCGGAGGGCCACAACCTTTCTCGACCCGGGAATGGGGACGCGTGGGATCAAGTTGTTGCGCATGCGGCCGAACGGGGACAACGGCACATTGAGGTACGGGTTCAGACCGGTCAGCGACTGCGGAGCCTCAAGCTGAAACTCTCCCCACTCGATTCGTTGACGTGGTGGATCTACGCTGGCGGTCTATTCCTCGTGGGCGCGCTGTACCTGGGAGTGTCCGCCCTGGCGTTGACTGTCCGACCTCGCGGGCAACTCGCGCAAACGTTTGCCAAAGCGGCGATGTTGTTCGCGCTCTTTGTGTTCACCATCTTCGACTATCACACGAGTCGACGGGTCACTCCGCTGTTCGAGATCGCGTTTTGCATGGTGCCATTCGCCGCGTTGGCGCTCTCCCTGCGCCTGCCAACGAACACATCATGGCTAGAACGATACCCCTGGGTCGAACACGTGATGGACGGGGTTGGCGCAGTTCTGGCCGCCATGCTCGTCGCATTTCATGCGACTGGTCACGGAACCCTCGCACTCAGATCCGTCGTTTCCTTGGTTTTCGGAATCGGTCTACTCGCCTCCGCCATCACGTTTGTGGTGCGATACGTCAGCTCCAGCGGCCACGACCGCATTGTTATGCGCACGCTGTTTCTGGCCATGGTGCCCGGCTCGGCAATCGTTGGGATTGCCGCTTTGCTCGTGATGGTCGGCGTTTCCGAGGCGAGTGCCGGGTTCTGGGTTGTTCCTGTGTTCGCCCTGATTCCGCTATTGAGCCTCGCCGCTTTTGTTCGTCACGATTTCTGGGGCAGCCGTGCGCTACTTTCACGGTTCGCGACCCGCGTCGTCATTACCCTTGGCTGCGCGTTGACCGCAGCGGCCGTGGCAAGTGGTCTCACGGTGGCGCTGGCTGACATGACCATGCGAAACGCGGTGATCGCCTCGAGCCTCGCGAGTGTGCTCGCGGCAACACTGCTTGGGGCTGCTCTTGCTGTCGTCGATCGAAGCCTGTTTCGCTCACGGGTGGAATACAAGCCATCCGTGGAACAGTTGAGCGAGGAGCTGACTGCGGTGATGGAGCGAGGACACGTTGCGTCGGCCGTCGAGCACACGGTTCGGAGGTGGCTCCCAACTGAAGAAATCTCGTTTGTGTCGCTTGATTCACCACCTCCTGATTCCTACCCGATGCCGAGGCCTCCCACGATTTCGAATCCGGACGGACAGATCTCGATTCCCGCTCGATTCGGTGGCGAAACGCTCGGAGTGCTGCATGTCGGCAGAAAGCGGGGCGGGGCTCTGTACACTGACGATGACTTCGATCTACTTCGAACCATCGCAAACCAGGCGGCCCTCGCGCTTGCGCACGCCGAGCGCTATGAGGAGTTGGAGGAGCGTCGCAAGCAGCACGCGGAGATTTGGCGGATTGAGCGGACTGCCATCGTCGAGACGCTTGCCGCCGAGATGGCGCACGAGATTCGCTACCCGGTCAACTACTTCCGTTCGCTTTTCAGGCGCGGCATCGGCGAGAAGCTGCTGAAGGCAGAGGAAGTGGACATCGGATGCGAGGAGGTAGAGCGTCTCGAGAGGCTTGTGGCCGACCTGCGGCGTGTCGTCAGGCCAAAGCTCCTGTGCCAGTGGATCGAGCTGACCCGGCTGGTGAACCGATCGCAGGTGCTGCTTCGTGATAGGCTCGGCGAGCGTCAGTTTGAGATTGACGTTTCCGTAGCTTTGAAAATCCGGTGCGATGCCGACAAGGTAACCCAAGTGCTCGTCAACTTGATGTCCAACGCCCTGGATGCAGCGCCAGACGGGCGCGTGGGAGTTACGTGGCGACACGTATGCGGGAAAGGGCACTTGACGGTGTGGGATAGCGGCGACGGATTTGATTGCGAACCGGCCACGGTCTTCCTACCGCTGTACACCACCAAGGAAACCGGAACGGGGCTGGGGCTACCGATCACTCACCGCATCGTGCGAGCTCATCGCTGGCGAATCGACGCAAAACGTGTGAGCAACAGAACCGTATTCACGATTGAGATACCCTCGAGCGACATCGGCAACGTGGCCGCTCCGAGTGAGGAAGAAGACGAGCCATGAAGATCCTCATCGTTGACGACAAGCGAAGCGCACGAAGCGTCCTTTGCAGCATGCTGGCCGATCTGCCCGACACCGAACTGCTTGAAGCATCCACCAAGGCCGAGGCTCTCGCCCAGGCGCAAGTGGCATCTCCAGACCTGATTCTCCTGGACATTCGGCTGTCCAATGACCCTCGAGACCGCGGGGGCCTAGAACTGCTGTCGGAACTGCGGGACGCGGGCAGCAGCGTTCGAGCGATCATGGTGACCGCCCTAACGGAAATGGCCGAAATCCGAGAAGCCATGCATCTGGGCGCGTGCGACTACATCATCAAGGACGAGCTGTCCGAAGAAGTGGTCCTGCCAATCGTCGAGGCCGAGCGCGAACGATTGCAGCTGCGCCAGGAAGTGCATCGACTGCATCGGCGAGTGGACGCAAAGTGGGGATTGGGGGCCCTGATTGGCTCCTCGGCTCAAATGGAATCGCTGCGGGAAATGATCACGCGCGTCGCAGCCTCCGACGCCATGGTCTTGATTCGGGGAGAAACCGGGACGGGAAAGGAATTGGTCGCCCAAGCCATCCACCAGTTGAGCAAACGGCGCCAAAGCGACTTCGTTGCCGTGAATTGCACGGCACTCCCCTCCACACTCGTCGAATCCCAGCTCTTTGGACATGAACGCGGCGCCTTCACTGGAGCCGATCGAAGGAAGCGGGGCCAGCTCGAGGTGGCTGGAACCGGAACCGTACTACTGGATGAGATCGCGGACATGCCGACCGATCTGCAGGGAAAGTTGCTCCGCGTGCTCGAGAGCCAGCGCTTCCTTCGGCTCGGCGCCGAACGCGAAACCCCTCTTCGCGCTCGAATCCTTGCTGCTACCAACGCGAACATCGAGCAGCTCATTGCACGGGGTGAATTTCGCAGTGACTTGTTCTTCCGCCTGAATGTCGTGGCAATCCAGGTCCCATCGCTTTCCGAACACCTGGAGGATGTTCCCGAGCTGGTGGAGAGGTTTGTGCAGGACAGCGGCCGACGGCTTCGGTTCTCCGACGGGGCCATCTCATGGCTCATGCGCAGACCGTGGCCGGGGAACGTCCGGGAGTTACAAAATGCCGTCAAGCGGCTCGCTGTGCTGGCCACGGGCGAGACAATAGGCGCTGCAGACATCGAGCAGATCGTTGGGGCTGCCACCTGCGTTGACCCGAATGCGGAGATCGACCGCATCGCTCACGTTTTGCTCAACCTCCCCGGACGCCTGGGCTCGAAGCTTCACCTCATCGAAACCGCGATCCTCCACCACGCCATCGAGGTCAACGCCGGCAACAAGTCCGCCGCCGCGCGCCTTGTTGGGCTCGACCGCAAGGCCCTCGACCGACGACTTGAGAAGATGGGCGACGGCACGGTCGCGCGGTCATCGTCACCGCCGAGCTGGAAGTAGCGACGCTCTCGCGGCAGCGCTGAGTGGTCGAAATCGACCGCCTTTGCCCGAAATCGGGCAACTCGAGCTTCCGTCACCGGCGCAACTGAGCGGATTCTCACGCCCAGGTCTTGGCACCCCTCGTGCTTACCGAAGACCTCGTTCTGTACGGACATCTCACGGACGAGGTTTTCAGGCATGTCGATGCAGCTTGCCGAAGCGGTTACAAATCTTCATCCACAACCGAGCGAACAAGAGGTTGCAGAGCCAGTCGCTGACGAGGTCACGGACGACACTGTTGTACAGGTTGCGCAGGAGCTCTCACGCATAAGAAACGCATCAGCGATGCAACTTGCGCTGGACATCGGGGAACTACTGTTCGAGAAGATCTTTGGCGCTGACGTCGATCGCATGCGCGCAAACGGACGCAAGGATGTTTCCTTCACGAAGCTTGCGGCGTGCCGACTTCACCCCTTTTCCGCGATGCGGCTTTGGCGTGCCGTTGGGGTGTACGAACTCGTTCGTCGAATGCCCGGACTTCGGACCGCGAAGAACCTGTCCGTTAGTCACCTGTACGTAGTACTGGGTTTGCCGCACCAGACGCAAGAGTGGCTACTGCGAGCCGCCAACGAGGAGAGTTGGTCTGTCCAACATCTCGACGCAACCGCTGCAAAGCACCGCCCCAGCGAATCGAAAAGGCGTTCTCGTTCACCGACACCGCCCATTCTTCGGTCTCTTCGTAAGGTGGACCGACTCTCCTCGAAACTTGAAATCCCGGTTGACGATGTCGGCCAACCCGTAATCCTCAACGGCGACCAACTGCGTAGCGCCATAGAATCCCTAGAGAGGATACGAGCATGGTGTAACGAAGTCTCTCAACTGCTTGAACAGCAACCCGCTGAAGAACCAGCGGTATCAACCCCGCCAAATGCAGAATGAACAGCGCCATCCGTCAAGATGGCGCAGAAGGTTTCAAGGATGAAGCTGGAGCTCGTCTTTTCAGTTCTGTCGTTCGTGACCCTTGTCGGAGCGAACGCAGAAGCCGCTGGACCGAGAGTCGTTCCTCACTGCAAATGCAACCTATTCACGAAGCGATTCAATTCACACGATCTCTGCGATGGGAGGTCAGGCGCCCACATCTACCATTGCCCTACGAATGGGAGTTTCGACTACAAATGTCCAAGAGCTCCGACCACAGACAACGATGGTCGGCCTCGGTGTGGAAACCACGACAGGGACGCCTGCTACATAACGACTGTGTGTGATGGGGCACCTGGAACGCCCGGCGGCTCAGCGAAAGTCTTCGTTGAGACTGGCGACGAGTGCGGCAAGAGATGCCTGACGATCGGTATCTGCAATTCGCTGCGACCTGGTGAGGAGTGCGGACCAGAGAACGCGAAACGGTACAAATTGTGTTGTCCTTGCACGGAAAGTCCCGATCCCTCGCCCATGCCGGATACCGGCCCCGCCGCAGACACGCTCGATTTGCGAGATCCTCCACCCGTTGTTCCTGCATTCAGCCTCGCTGGAAACCAGGCGACAGTCATTGTAAGACCAGGGGACGAGTCAATCGCAAAAATAAGAGCGGGTGGCGGAGCGCCTACAAACGGTGGAGCCGGGCCGCTTGGCGCTGGCGCGGCGATTCGGCCACTTCGGCTATTTCGACTAGCGCGCATAATTGAGGCGCTTGATGTTCCAGCGTCTGGACGGCAACACCAGAGGAACTTGGAGTCTCTTCAAGGGTATTCGGTAGACAGCTGGAACGTGGTTGACGGATGGGCAGACTCGTTGGAGCTGTCCGCAGCGAGTACCAGGTCAGAGACGGCACCAGGTTCCGCGCAAATTCTCAGTGGATACCTGGCCGCCGTGTCCCTAGACCTGTTCGAAGTCGACGGCCTGGACGCAGCGGGGGGAACTCACCACAGTTTCATGAAGTGCATCCACGACAAGGTGAAAGCAAGCGCTGAGACGCCTCTAGACCTAAATTCCGTTGCTGCCGCATGTGGAAGCCAGAAAGGCCAGCCAGTGCTCGTTGCTGGAGCAGGGTACTCGCTACGCTCGCTCGGTACTACATTGGGGCACTTTGCGTGGACCGCTGTTGACTGGCGCGCGGTCAACAACTCATCGGCGTCGTTCGCAATTACGCCAACAATCGGTGTCACCTGGGGCAATGCCGGCACAGCGCTACCAGCCGCAACGTCGGGAGCGGGGATCGTCGCCGGTGGCAAACTCTCGCTGGCACCATCCCGCTACATGGCCGTTGAAGGAGAGTATCTATACGGCAACAGGCAAGTACGCTCCGACGGATCGACCGGGCTCTCGCATCGGGCCGGCGGACAACTCGAGTTCGCGGTTGCCGAGCGGTTCATGATAGGCGCCGGAGTATCCGTTCACGTGACGAACCAAACAGACGTGACTCCAACTGTGTCCTTCGGTTGGGCACAGCCTGGAATGAGCTCTACTGCAGACAAATAGCAGGTTCGGCAGGGACTCGCTCCACCGCCCGCCGCCCAAGGTCACGGCCTCTCTTGCCGCCTTCAGCATGACAGCCGCGTTTCGACCAACGCTGCCGGAGGGGGCCGAAGACAAGCGACAAGCGGCTCGGAGCTCGGAGACGCCCAGGCCTGCCGCCTGCGCACACTCCTCAGTCCCCCAGGCATTGAGGGAAGGGATTGGGACCCGGAACTAACAGAGGGAACTCGGGCCCCACCCATCCCATCCGACGCAGGTCGCTCGTCGTCAGCGGATGCTCACACGTGTTGTGTTTCATTCAAAGCTCCGACAAGTCTTCCCAACGCACCGACTCGGCGACTGGCCCCCGGAAACTGAACGCAAGCGCAAACTGGACACGGACATTCGGCTTGACCTTCTCCCATAACTGGTCCGGCCACGAACTGCGATGTGCGAACACAGTTGTACCTGACCCGTCAAGCCGAAGAATGGTGAAGTAGGGACCAACCTTCTCGACGACACCGCGGTACCGTCGCCCGCTTACTCGACCTCTGGCACGCAACTTGGTATCCACATCGACTTCAGCGCGATTGCCGAGCTTCCTGAATCCCTCCGCTGCGGCCTTTTCGTCTCCAGAGAGAAACAATGCGCGGAGAAACCAAAACTGCTGCGCGTAACGCTTGTCCCCTTGTGTGAAGCCTGCACGAAAATGGTGTAAGCGCTCCTCATTCGAGGCCTGAGACCAGGAGTTTAGCAGCATGCCCAGCTCAAAGTGGGCATCCTTGTCAGCAGGTTTGGCATCGACGCACTGCTTCAGAACGGCAATAGCCGAATCCAGATCGCCATCTGTCGCGTGCAGGCGAGCTAGCCTGATAGCCACAAGCGACTTCGATCGATCAGCCTGCCACGCCTTCTTGAGGGCAATTATTGCTCCGGGTGAGTCGCGAAGAAGAGAACGAAACCGTGACTCCGCGTCACGCACATAACTCGAGCTCGGACAGTCCTCAATCGCGCGTGCAAGCACCACCTGGAACTCACCGGCGAGGGCCTCGATTCGGGAGGCTTCGGACTCCTTGAATGCACTGCGCATCTGCCAAAGAAGGCTTCGAAGAACGGTATGGTATGCGTACTCCTTCTGACTCCTCATCTTCAGCAATTCGGCAATCGCAACCTTCATATCACCGAGTGCCTTCTCTCGCACCAGGTGAGACTCGGCAGCCTTGGCTCTTCGTAAAGCGAGTTCCGCGATCGAATGGAGGATTACGGGACTCTGGTGCTCGGTGGCATTCACTGCATCTTGGAGCAACTCCGCCGCACGTTCAAGGTCCCCCTCTCGAGCCTTCATTTCGAGAATGGCCTCCTGCTGGAACAGCATGTGATCCTCCGGTGCAACTTGCTTGGCAGCGCTGAAAAGTCGCTTCGCGTTTTGAAAACTAAACAGCTTAATCAATTCGTTCGCTTTCATCAATCCACGAAGTCCAGCCGCGTCGACTTGATACCCAACATCCAGTCGCGTTATCACTCTTAGGTATTCTTCAAGTCGGTGCTGCTCGTCGAGCAGAGTTTGCTCGAACACGAGTTCAGCGATGTGAGGGTGACGCGTGACATACACGTGATCGCGAACGCCAGTACCTGCGCGGGCGAAGACAACGAATTGCAGAGGAGTAAAAAGCCGTTCCTCGAACGCAGAGAACGGGATTCCGTGGACTCTGGAGATCAACCCGGCACGAGCCGGAACTCCTAGGCGGTGGAGAATACAGACTGTTCTGTAGAGATCTCGTGCTGAGCCCTCCGGTATTCCGTTGTATTCATCAAGCACTATTTCAGCAAAGGGTTTCCCCGACGTAGCCTCGTGCAGCGCGACGAGTAGTTGCCGACCTGCACGCTTCTCGAATGCACGCACTCTATCAGAGTGTGACAATCTCTCGAGGTGCCCCAGAGACTTGTGTTCGGCTAGAAGCTCAACTAGCGCCTCCGTCTCGCTGCGAGATAGATATCGCAACTCGTACTCCTGCACCACATGCTTCTGTAGGACAGAACACTGCGTGTTCCATTCGTTATGACGTTCAGCGGTCACGATGGTTAGCGGAACGTCATCCCGCTTAGAGGCTTCGAGCAGTTGAGGAATGAGAGTCACGCAATCACCCGCCGGGTCGAGAAACAAGAATATCCTTTTCTGCGTGCTGGCGGCAACCTCAAGGAGGTGCTCGTACTCAAAGAGGCCCGGCTGTTTCACATAGAGGCAAAGCACTCTGTGTTCTACGGCTGCCTGCCATGCGACTCGTCGCAACAAGACCGACTTCCCCGCACCCGCATGACCTTTCAGCAAGAAGAGTTCTTGTCTGAACCTGCGCTCGCAATCGTTCGGCAGAACGATCTCCTTGAGCATTCTGTTCATGGTGGTGGTCCTTCGTGCGTCAAGATTCGCCACGATCGGCGACCAATCGCTGAAGTAGCCACGGTAGAATGTCCTAGGCTCGGGTTCTTCCGTCGCCATCCCCGCGTCCACGTGATCGACTACCTTCGAGAAGAAAAACTGAAGACTGTTTGTGAGTCCGTCCGCCGGCTTGCGCTGCATGTGCTTCAGCACAGTTTGATCGCGCTGTTCGATCGTCGCAGCCAGACCCCGGAACGTCTTTGGCAGTCTCGCGTCGAGAACTGAAAGGAATTCCTGGAGCGTGCCCTCAAGTGGCGATATGCGCTCGCCCTCCCAATACCGCTTTTCCGGCGCGGACATGTGAGGGGACACAACGTACGACCGCGGACGCAATGAACCAAGCTTTTGGAATCGGTGGAGGATGTAGAGCAGATCGGGGTCAGATAGACTGTGCCCAACGTAGATGATTGGGTGCTCACGCAGAGACTCTTCGAAACGTGCGAACAGTCTCTCTCTGCCTGACTTGTGCGAAATGTACTGCTCGGGAGTCAGAATCAGGGGTGCGCGTTCGTCATTGGTGCTAGAGATGCAGCCGTGTAGCTTGATATAGGCCAAGCTCCGATCTGTACGTAACCGATCATCCACGCGCTGGTTGTCTGAGAAAAAGGGAACAAGATCCTGGAGGCGCCCTGGCTGCGAATAGGCTCTTTCGATGATCAGATCGTAGTTCGTTGTGAAGATGTCGCGCCAGACAAAAGCTGGCAACTGCAAGTGAAATGGTGCCGGATTAAAACTCTCGAATACCCGGCAAACAAACTGCTGTACTGCCTGCAAGTCTGTCTCAGATATTGCAAGCCGAGCTGTCGTGTCTAGTGGTCTCCCGCGAAACTTCTCACCGAGAAACTCGTCAGCCAACATCACTTGCAATTGAGCACCAGTTGGTATCGTTTTGTTCGCAGGATGCTGAGCTCCTATGGCTGCCCCCGCACCCAAGAACAGAACGGCGCGACCTTCTTGTATCTGGCCCAACAGAGCTTTTGGAATTTCCACTTTACCCTCGATGTGATTGACGGCGCGCAACAAGTGCGACCCCCATACGGGCGCATGATTGTCCAGCCAACACGTCACAAACAACAACGGATTCTGCCTCATTCGACCGGCCAAATCCATCCCGTTGTCATATGTGCTGCCGATGCATTTATGGTTGCCGGGCCAGCGACGGTGCGACTGATGGTTCGCTTCAATCAGTGTCGGTGGGCCCCAAAGACCGCGACGACGGTGGTGGGCCCGAATCCGAGCGAGGGCTGGGGAGACTGCCGGAGCTGGGGACAAGCGGAGGACGAGCAGACCAAAAGGCCTTGCCCACAGCTCCTTGGACAGCCCAGAGCCTGCCCACAGTCCCCCCCAGCCCACCGCAATGGTGGAAAGGGAATTCGGGCCCGGACGACAGAGGGAATTGGGGCCACACCGTCACTGAGGGGGAGAGAATCCGCTACGGCTACACCCCGAATTTTGATAGAGCGTTCATCATCAATCCCGGCCCTCGGCACGACGGTGCGACTAAGGCGACGGAATCGTTTTGGCAAGCCCAAATGCCCACCC
>CAYTDU010000054.1:0-14756 GCA_964436395.1 uncultured Gemmatimonadaceae bacterium
CTCTCGGGATTTATGGGAGGACTCGCTCTCGGGAGTGCCGTGGCCGTTCGGCGAGGCGATAACCTCGGATCGCCAGTACGGACGTACGCGATACTCGAGTTAGTCATAGCGACTACCGGAATCTCTCTCGTGTATGCGCTACCGCCGCTCGGTGCCGTCGTGACGGTCGTACTAAAGCCATTCTTTGAGATTCCACTCCTGCTCAATCTCTCGAGGTTGGTCCTCGCTCTCCTGCTGCTACTGATTCCATCTGCGGCAATGGGCCTGACGCTCCCACTGCTCGCCAAGGCGCTTGTCGCGACTGACCCCAACTTCGGCCGAGTCCTTGGGAGGCTTTATGGTTGGGACACCCTAGGTGCAGTGTTGGGCGCACTCCTGGGAGAACTGCTTCTCCTGGAGCTGCTTGGCGTCCGAGGGTCGGCCTTTGTAGCAGGAACATTAAACCTGGTAGCCGCAACCGCCGCAGTGTTGGCCTCCAAGACACTCGGCAAACAGTCAGTTATTCAGAAAGAACAGCTCGCGGGCGAATTCCGATGGGGGCCTAGTGCGCGTTGGCTCTTAGCGGCGTTTCTTTCCGGTTTTACTCTCTTGGCCCTCGAGGTCGTCTGGTTCCGGTTCCTGCTACTCTACGTGCTAGGATCGGCGGTTTCATTTTCGGTGATGCTGGCCGTTGTGCTGGCAGGCATATCACTGGGCAGCTTGTTGGCTTCTATCTGGCTCCGCAAAGTGAAGACAGCTCACCGCTTTGCTATGCCTGTTGCACTCGTCGCAGGCATTGCGTGTGTGGTCACATATGGGGTGTTTCCCGCACTGGTCGAACGATTCGGATTGCGAGATCTCAAGACAATCTGGGAAGTGCTCTTCGTGGCGTTTCCACTCATGTTCCCAGTGGCATTCTTGTCGGGATCATTCTTCACACTCGTCGGTTCCGCGCTCCGCCACTCGTGTCCTTCAGCGGCGACGACCGCGGGGGTATTGACGCTCGCAAACACCACAGGCGCGGCGATCGGTGCTTTCGTGGGCGGTTTTTTGCTGTTGCCCGCGGCCGGCGTGGAAGCATCGTTGTTGGTCCTGGCAATCTGCTACGGCGTGACTGGGGCACTGGTGTTCGACCGAGCCTTCGTTCGATCCAAATTCGCATACGTGTTCGCTGCGGCATACGTAGCCGGCATCCTGCTCTTCCCCACCGGTGCCATGGGCAGGCATCACCTGGCCACTGCCGCAGCGCGCTGGGCGGCGTCCGACGATTGGCGAGTGATCGAGGTTCGCGAGGGTTTGACTGAGACCAATCTCTACCTCGAGAGTCTGGTATTTGGACGGCGTCAGTACCTCAGGCTGGTGACCAACTCCCTGTCGATGTCATCTACGAGATTCAATGCGCGGAGGTACATGAAATTGTACGTGTATCTGCCCGTTGCAATCCACCCTAACCCGGAAGCTGCGTTGCTGATCAGTTACGGCGTCGGTTCGACCGCGAAAGCGATGACGGAAACCTCCAGCTTCGAGGAGATCGACGTAGTGGATATCTCCCGAGATGTTCTGGAGATGAGCTCCATTGTCTTTCCAGATTCGGGGGAGAATCCACTGCACGACCCACGAGTGAGAGTACACATAGAGGATGGTCGCTACTTTTTGCAAACGACAGCCAGGTCCTATGACCTGATCACCGGTGAGCCACCTCCACCCGAGATCGCGGACGTCGTGAATCTGTATACGCAAGAGTATTTCCAGCTGATGTACGAGAGGCTTAACGACGGCGGTTTCGTTACCTACTGGCTTCCACTGCATTCGCTGAGCGACAAGAGCGCGAAATCGATAATCGAGGCGTTTTCCAATGTCTTCTCGAATGCCACACTATGGCACGGTTGGCGCGAGGACGTGATGCTCGTTGGATCGAAGCCTGCAGGCGGAGCCCCGGTATCGATCAGTCGGTTTGAGCGCCAGTGGAACGAGCCCCGCATCGCCGCGGAGATGAAGAACGTGGGTCTCGAAGAGCCCGAGCAGTTGGGCGCGCTGTTCATTGGCGGCCCCGATTTCTTGTCGAACATGACCCAGGATGTCCAGCCGCTCGTAGACAACTATCCCAAACGAATAGTCGCAGATTCGATTCTTGGCCAAGGCAGAAGCGAGTTGTACGCAACGCTGCGAGATACAGACGGCGCCCGCGAGCGTTTTGCGACAAGCGCGTTCGTACGAAGCTTCTGGCCGGAGGCGATGATCGAAAGGACTCTCCCGTATTTCGGTTATCAGCGCTCGATCGAAAATCTTATCGACGTATCGGGCTATCCCTTGGACAAAGACGTTGCGGGGCTTCATACAATCTTGACGGAGACGTCGCTCACGGCACCTGCACTATGGTTCCTGGGAGGAAGTCCCGATTTGGCCAGAGTTCTCCCCGATCTGAGTCAGGATGAAGTGAACACGCCTCAATGCCAATTCCAGATTGCGGCTAACCTCTTCGCAGAACGCAGCTACCTGGACGCGGCTGATGTTTTGGAAGGGCTGGAGGCGCTCCCAGCCTTCTTTGCGGTAGCCCGGATTTTCAGGATCTATGCACTGTGTCTTGCATCAGATCTGGAAGCAGCGAGTCTCCTGGCCGATCAGTCGCATGCCCTATTGGCTGAGAACCCGGCAGCTACCCGATGGTTTGATTTCTTCGCCGCGCAATTCGGGGTCGAGTTGGACGCATCCCCGGCTCCGGGGCGATAATCCAAATCGGTTTTACCGCAGCCTCCGAGGTCAATAAGCGTAGGTTTCCTCAATCGGAAAACACCACCCCGCATTCGAGAGTCGCCGAGCGGACGGGAACGCGTCGAAACCCCAAAGTAGTGAACACCGTATAGACTAACAATGTTATTGACATCTGCCGGTTGAGCGTCCAACGTACACTAACATTGTTAGTTGGAGAGATCATGGGGCGAGATACCCTTGGGGACTTTGAGCATCAGGTATTGCTGGCAGTCCTTCGCCTAGGAGGAGAGGCGTACAGCGTACCAGTGGTGCTCGAACTCGAAGAACGGACTGGCCGCGAGATAGCCCAGGCGGCCGTTTTCATCGTGCTGCGCAGGTTGGAGAAGAAGGGACTTCTGAAATCACGCTTCCAAGATGGTAATGCTAGTGACACCGGGAGAACGCGCCGCTACTTCGAACTGACGCCATTGGCAATTGAACGCCTGCGCGAGTCGCGCCAGGCTCTGGTCCGATTGTGGGACGGCGTTGAAGCGAAGTTGGACGAAGCGTGAACCACGACAAAGAGCACGGTACCGCGTTCAGGCCACCGACGCTGTTTCGGTGGATGCTGTCAGCGTTTTTGTGCGCGTCCGACCGCAAGACAGTACTCAGCGAACTCGAAGAGCTGTTCCGCCGCCGAGTTGAGAGAGACGGTGTGGCTCCCGCGTCCGTCTGGCTGAAACGACAGTGCCGTCAATATCCTGCACAACTGATCAGAGAGCGGCTGACACGATTCGGCCTTGCAAGTCCCACGAGGCGCCGCTCCGGCGATCTGTCAAGGCGCCAGGGAGGAGGGTTCATGCTGTCTGCATTGTTCCGCGATGCAAAGCTTTCGTTTCGCGGATTCAGGCGTAGCCCCGGATTCGTGGCCGTGGCTGTAGCCACGTTGGCGCTCGGCATAGGAGCCAACGCAGCCATATTTTCGGTGGTAAACGGAGTGCTGCTCAAACCTCTTCCCTACCCCAAACCGGACAATCTGATCGCCATGAGGATGACGAATCCTGAACGTGGCGATCGCCGAATCCCCTGGTCACTCCAGAATCTCCAGGACGTGGTCGATCAAAGTTCGACATTCGAGTCGATCACGGGCTATCAATGGTCGGACCTCACTCTGACCGGCATCGGCGAACCAGAACTGATCAACGCGGTAGGTGTGACAGAAGGGATGCTTGGTACGCTCGGGATCAATCCCATGCTGGGCCGAGACATAACGGGGGCCGAAACCGAGATAGGCAGTCCGGCTGTTGCCGTGTTGTCACATTCGTTCTGGCAAGATCGCTTTGGGGGAAACCCCAGTGTTATCGGTCGCACCATACAGCTTTCCGACATGTCCTACGAGGTGGTGGGTGTTGCGCCGCCCGGATTTGAATTCCCGAGCCGTGCACAGATGTGGGTACCTGGAAGATGGGACCCAGAAACCCATCCCCGTGGCAGGTATTTCTTGAGAGCTGTTGGGAGACTGGCACCTGAGGCCACACTCGAGACGGCTCAGGCCGAGCTTTCTGGCATCGCGGTTCGCCTTGAAGAGGAATACCCGCAATCAAACGCCTCTCGAGGCGTGGCCCTTCTCCCGCTTGCCGAATACACGACCGGAGACGTTCGCACCGAACTATTCATCATGTTCGGTGCCGTTGGACTCGTGTTGTTGATTGCCTGTGCAAACGTTGCGAACCTACTGCTGGCGAGGGGATCGATGCGCGTAGGCGAGATGGCGGTGCGCGCCACGCTTGGAGCGAGTCGTGCAGCAATAGTGCGCCAGCTCCTGGTGGAAAGCCTGATCCTCTCGATGACCGGTGCGTTGCTCGGAGTATTCTTGTGCGTGTGGGCAGTTCAAGCTCTGGTGGCCTTTTCGCCAGGCAACATACCGCGCCTCGACAACGTGACGATCGATGGTACGGTAATCATCTTCTCAACCGTTCTCGCGATTCTGGTAGCTGTCGTATTCGGAACCGCACCGGCATTCCGCTTGGCGACAATCTCGATCTCCGGTGTGGTCCGGGACGGCAGGGACCCGGAAGCCGGGCTAGGCCAGAAGCGTGCCCTTCGTTTCGGGATGTTGGTCCTGGAGATGGCGATCTCGCTAATGCTCCTAGTGGGCGCGGGGCTTCTGATCAGAAGTTTCGCACAGATCCAAGCCGTTAGGCTCGGTATCGATCCGAGTGGCGTCCAGCAATTCAGTCTGTCGCTACCAGAAGCTCGCTACGACGGAGAGCAAGCAGCAGAATTCTTCAAGTCACTCGAGGAACGGCTGGCAACGATTCCGGGCGTGGAGGCCGTGGGGATGGTTTCGGGGAGCCCCCTGGGACACTCCCATTCGTCTATCGGATTCGACATCGTGGGTCGTGAACCGTTCGCGCCAGAGAACCAGCCATTCTTCCTCGTTCGGCGTGCGACGCCGGGCTATTTCGAGAGTGTGCGGATACCTCTGTTGGCGGGCCGATCCTTCAATGCCGACGATACTGGGGAGACTCCGCGCGTCACCGTGATTTCGAGTACCGCTGCCGAACGTTTCTTCCCGGGCGAAAACCCGATCGGCAAGCAGTTCACTTTTGACCAGGGAGAGACCAGTTGGACGATCGTCGGAGTTGTCGGTGACGTGCGATCTATTGATGTGACTACAGAAACCGAACCTGAAGCGTACTTCCCACTGGCACAGTGGAGCGGGGATTTCATGACCGTTCTGGTACGCACCACCGGAGGTGTCACGGGTATCGTACCTCAGCTGCGTAAAGAAGTGGCAACCCTCGATCCGTTGCTTGCCATGTATTGGATCGAAACGCTGGATCACAGAGTGGACGTTTCAGTCGGTCAGGAGAGGTTCAACCTCCTCTTGCTGGGTTCGTTTGCCGGGCTCGCGTTACTCTTGGCCGCGGTTGGCCTCTACGGGGTCGTCGCGTACTTGGTAACCAGGCGGACCAGAGAGATCGGAATTCGTATCGCCCTGGGTGCGTGTTGGCGTGATGTTGCCCGACTCGTGTTGTGGCAGGGAATGCTACCTACCGTCGCAGGCACCGCGCTTGGCCTCCTAGGCGCAGTCGCAGGCACGAGAGTCTTATCGAGCCTGCTATACCAGGTGGAGCCCTGGGATCCCACCACCTTTGTTGCAGGCACCACAGTATTGTTCACCGTCGCGCTGCTTGCATGCTATTTCCCTGCCCGAGGAGCTACGAAGATCCCGCCCACGGAGGCGATCAGGGTGGAGTGAGTGATTGAACCACCGCCGCACTGGGCCCCACAACGCACGCCATGTAGTTTGATGCATTCTGGAAAGTGATCTTCCCGGGAGGAAAGCTCAGTGAACCTCTTCGACGTGGTTGCCATCCTCGTTGTCCTTGCGGCACTATTCGGTTTCCTGAACAGACGTTACCTGAAACTGGAAGCAACGGTGGGCATGATGCTGATCGGCCTCGTCAGCTCGCTGATGCTGGTTTCCCTACATCATCTGTTTCCAGACATCGGCCTCGTCTCGGCAATTCGTGACTACCTGACCAACATCGATTTCAACAAGGCGCTCATGGAGGGCATGCTTGGATTCCTACTCTTTGCTGGAGCCTTGCACGTGGATTTGGACTTCTTCGCCGAGAAGAAATGGACAATAGTCTCCCTCGCCACAGTTGGGTTGCTGATTTCCATGGCTGTGGTGGGCGTTTTGAGCCTCCTCTTGTTCGGTGTTTTGGGCCTCGAGGTCTCACTGATTGCATGCCTGATTTTCGGCTCACTCATTTCCCCGACCGATCCAATCGCAGTTATGGGCACCCTCAAGACGCTGGATGCTCCTCCTTCGTTGCACGCAAAGATCGCGGGCGAGTCTCTCTTCAATGATGGTGTCGCAGTTGTGGTGTTCACGAGCCTCGTCGCTCTCTTGGGAACCGGAGGAGGTGCACACGGAACACATGGCGGCGAGATGAACTCGGCTGCACTGTTCTTGTTGTTCCTGCAGGAGACCGGCGGTGGCATCGTACTCGGGCTGGTGGCTGGATATTCCGTCTATCGCATGATGCTGAGCATAGACGCCTACAGCGTAGAAGTGCTCCTTACTCTAGGGCTCGTGATGGGATGTTACAGCCTGGCTCGTCTTCTGCACCTCTCCGGACCGATAGCGGTGGTGTGCGCGGGAATCTTCATCGGCAACAGAGGAAGGGCGCTCGCAATGAGCGAGACAGTGGTCGACTACCTCGAGAAGTTCTGGGAACTGATTGACGAGATGCTAAACGCAGTACTTTTTCTCTTGATCGGCATCGAGGTGCTGGTGATCGCGTTCAGCCCAACAAGCGTTGCAGCGGGCATCGCATGCATTGGCATCGTTTTGTTGGCACGGTTGATCAGCGTATCTGTGCCGATATCTCTCATGCGGAGCCGTAGAGAGTTCACCCCCGGAGTCGTGCGGATCTTGACCTGGGCAGGCCTGCGCGGCGGAATCTCGGTGGCGTTGGTATTGTCACTCCCACCAATTCCCGAGAAAGCTCTGCTGGTTACCTGTACCTACGTGGTCGTACTCTTCTCTATCATAGTGCAAGGACTCACGATCAAACGCGTCCTCACGCGTTTCATCTGAGATAGCTGGCCCCATTAACATCGATCACTGCGCCAGTGATGAATTCCGCCTTCGTTCCCGCGAGAAATAGCACCACATCGGCGACCTCTTCCGATAGTGCAACACGTTTCATCGGGCTCTGCGCGCGGATCGCGTCACCCTCAGCTCCTTCCAGATGACTCGTGGTCATGTCCGTCTCAACCCACCCCGGCGCTACCGCCGCCACGATCACTCCATGCGGTGCCAAGGCTTGCGCCAGCGACTGGCTCAACGAGTTCAAACCCGCTTTTGCAGCCCCGTAAGCCGGAGCTTGCGGCTCACCTCGATATGCGCCACGCGATGTGACGTTGATGATACGTCCACTTCCACGCGCTGCCATATGTGTGGCGAGATGGTGGCACAGAACCGCAGGACCCAACAGGTTCACATCAACCGTACGTTGCCACTTCTTGAGCCAAGATGCGGTCTCAGACACAACCATTGGGTGCAGTTCGAATATGCCTGCATTGTTGACCAAAATGTCCACGCCGCCAAGCAACGTTATTGCTTTGTCCGCCATCTTCATCACGGCAGCGGGATCGGCCATGTCAGCCTTCATTACCCAGTGATTCTCACCTTCGAGCTCGCTAGCTGTCTTTTCTGCCGCCGCCTCGTCGCTGTTGTAGTGAACGCCTACTGTCGCGCCATGTGCGGCTAGCGCCTTTGCCACCGCACGGCCGATGCCGCGAGAGGCACCCGTAACCAACGCGCTCTGTCCACTCAGATCGAATATCTCTCCCATCACGATACCCTTCCTTTCGTTCTGATATCCACCTCGAGGTGAAAGTGGCTGATATCTACGAGTCGCTCTTCACGGCAGCAGCAACTGTGGCAATAAGACGATCCCGCCTGTACGGCTTTTGCAAAACTGCTGCGAAGCCCTTGTCTTCAAACTGCGCATTGATGTCGGCATGGAAATACCCGCTTCCCAAAATTACTGGAGCGTTGCATCCTATGCGCCGTAGCTCCTCGAACGCATCCTCGCCTCCCATACCCGGCATCGTCAAATCGAGCACCACGCATTCGATTTCAGACAGGTGTTCGCTGTAAGCGTGTAGCGCATCGTGTCCATCCGAAGCTGTGATGACTCGGAACCCCGCACTCTCGAGAATTCGTGTACTCACGTCGAGTACCGATGCATCGTCATCAACCAAGAGTACGATTCTGCCTTCACCATCATGCGGCAGAGATTTCTCCGTTTCCTCTCTGGTGACGTCCGTTTCATCCGCGGTAGTCGGCAGAAGCACCTGAATCTTTGTGCCTTTGCCCAGTTCGCTTTCCACCACCACCGCTCCGCTGTGCCCGCGTACTATCCCGGAGACCGCGGCCAACCCTAGTCCACGCCCCGTGAACTTCGTAGTGAAAAACGGGTCAAACATCTTCTCCACGGTCGCAGCGTCCATTCCCGTGCCGGTGTCGGAGACCTCCAAAAAAGCGTACCAGCCTGGCGAGCATTCACCTCCGAGCAATGCTTGCGACAGGAATTCTTCATCACACTCCACCATTCCCGTGGAAACGTCGACGATGCCACCCTCTTCGCCCAGCGCCTCACACGCATTGGACACCAAGTTCATGACCAGTTGACGCATCTGAGTGACGTCAGCCGAAACGGGACGCATGTCCTCCGCCAGTTGGTACTCAACCAAAGCGTCGGCCGATATTGACGACTGCACCAATTGCCCCATCTCACCTACAACTTCACTTAGGTTGATACGCCCCACCACAAAGCGTCCCTTTCCCGAGTATGCCAGCATCTGACGGGCAAGGTCCGCCGCTCTAAGAGCTGCCGTGCGGATCTTCTCTACACTATCACGTGCGGGCGAAACCGGCGAAAGATCGACCAACGCAAGCTCCGCATTGCCCAATACACCCATCAGTAGGTTGTTGAAGTCATGGGCTACTCCACCGGCCAGCACGCTGAGGCTCTCCATCTTCTGCGCATCTCGCACCCGACTCTCCAGCCGACGGCGTTCGATCTCGTTCTGTTTTCGTTCCGTGATGTCTCGTGCGAATGTGCAGTTGAACCCAACCCCGCTGTATTCCTGATAGTTCGCAGACAGTTCGACAGGTATTATCGTTCCATCCTTCCTTCGATGTCTGGATTCCTGTACGAGCGCACCGCATTCCTTGAGCCTGTCCCATAGGGCCGACCACGCTTCTTTGGGAAAACCCGGGTCAATGTCGGGAACCGACATCGCGAGTAACTCGCCCCTGCTGTATCCCAAGGTGCGGCACGCAGCGTCGTTCACATAGATGAATCGACCATCGTCGCCCATCCAATACACCGCGTCTGCTGCATGGTCTACCGCGAACTGTGTCTGACGAAGCCTATCCTCCGCGCGCCTGCGGGCCGTTATGTCGGTGAGAACTCCCCAGAATCCAACCACCTCGCCGCTGTCGTCCACTATCACCCTCGCACTATCGAGCACGACCAACTGCTGCCCGTCCTTTCGCTTCAGCGTGAGTTCCATCTCACGGAGCGTGCCCGCCTCCTCCAACTCTCGAGTGAACCGAGTCCTATCCTCGGATGAGACATACAGATCTGCGGCAACATCAACCTGCTGCAGCTCGGCCTCCGAATCGTACCCGAGCATTTGCACCAACGCCGGATTGGCTGCAACGATTTTGCCGTCTGCACTCGTTTGGTAGACACCTTCTGTCGCGTTTTCGAACAGGCTGCGGTATTTCGCCTCACTTTCTCGAAGGGCACGCTCCACGGCCAAGTGCTCCGCTTCTAGTGCTCCGGCCTGCTCGACTTTCTTTCGTAGTTCTTCGAGCTCTTTGATTAGCTGTGCCTTGGTCTTTGACGAGTCTTTCATCAACGCCCCGCGTGGAATTCTCGCAGCAACTCAGCCTCCCGATCAGGGGCAAGGCCAGACCGGAGTTGTGAGCGTTGTTGTTCTGGGCGCGTCTTGTGCCATTCTATGGTGTCGATACTCGTCTCGGCGAGGGACCTGAACGTCAGCCCCTGTTCTATCGCCCTGTCGACGCGTACATACGATTGTGGATCTCCCGGAATCCACACCGGCATATCTGACCAAGGCCTCACTTCATGTTCCCGCAGCCATTCAGCGTCCGCCCAAGTGAACTTGACCGGCGATGTAGTAACGGCACGAATGCCGTATACCATCTCCGCCATCGAGAGCAGGGCCTCAGGACCAGTCGCGTTGAAGGTGCCCGAAATCCCACCTTCGGCGAGCCGGACTATCCAGGCGGTTAGATCGCGCACGTCGATTATCTGAACCTCATCGCGTCCGTCGCCGGGTGCGAGAATCTCACCGCCACGATCAATGCGAACCGGCCAATACGTAAACCGATCGCTGCGGTCCCCGGGGCCAACGATCAGCCCGGGACGTACGATCGTTGCTCGATCCGGAAACGCGTCTCGAGCTTCCTGTTCGGCCAACGCCTTGAACGGACCATATGTCATCCCCGTTACTTCCTCTCCCTCATGTCCTTCAGGGAGAACCAACACGGCAGAGTCTTCATCGATTCGTATTCGCTCCCGCTCTGCTGATCCCGGCTCGGCTTGTCGCCAACCTTGGAGTTCAGGAGTGTCGACAGCATACACCGATATGCTAGATACATGGATGTACTGCTCGGCTGAGTCTTTGAGAAGCTGTGCTGTTTGGTTGACCCACCTTGGGAGCGTAGAGTGGTTGTCGAGCACAACGTCCCACTCTCGCCCCTCGAGCGCGGTGAGGTTGTCGTTGCGGTCACCAACGAGTTTTTCGACATCGGGAAAGAGATGTGTGTTGGTTTGCCCTCGATTGAAAAGCGTAACCTCATGCCCTCGACTCAGCGCATACTCGACCATGTGAGGGCCAATGAAACCGGTACCGCCGAGAATCAGAAGACGCTTGGGTCTCACAGACCGATTCGTGCCGCGCGGCGTACATGCGGTCATGCTTGTAGTCGCAAGTGCGGCACCGCCTCCAAATCGGATTGCGGCCCCTGCAAGAGCGCTGGTCTTAAGGAAGTCTCTGCGGTTTGATAGCATCAGCATCTCTTTTGTGTTGTTGGAGGATTGAGGAGACACCTGCCACGAGTAACCGCCATTCGGCGATTCTTCAAGCTCATGCCCAAAGATGGCCGGAACGCACGCGGTTCGCCAGTTTGCTGGAGTTACATCGGTGTGAGTGAGGTTGCCCTCCCCCGTTTGAGTCGGGAGAGGGCTAAGGCAGGACCTACTCCTGTCTCAATGCACTCATGGGATCGACCTTGGCGGCCCGCCGGGCCGGCAGGTAACTTGCGAGCAGAACAACGACCATCAGCCCAGTCGGGACCACGGCGAACGTCACTGGGTCCACCGGATCAACACCGAAAAGCAGTGCAGTCATCAGGCGTGTGAGCCCAAAGGCCATTCCGAGGCCGACAGCGATTCCGATAGCGGCTAACACGACGCCTTGCTTCAGCACCATCTTCTTGACCGTTGACGATGGAGCACCCAGCGCCATGCGCATACCGATTTCCCTGCTCCGCTGACTCACCGAATAGGCAATCACTCCGTAGAGACCAATGATGCCAAGGAACAGTGCCGTACCAGCCGCGATGCCCAGCAGGATGATGCTGAACGTAGTGCGTGCAACAGAGGCGCTCATCAACTCAGGAAATGTGCGCAGGCCCCTCACCGGTAAGTTTGCATTGACCTCCCAAATTGCATCCTTGACGGCCTGCAGAAAATCGGCGGTGCCCACGCGGTTGCTCCGCACAGCGTAGCTCATGGACCGCCAGCTGTTGGGCTGGTCCGCATTCATGCCCTGCCAGAATGCTAGTGTAACCTGCGGCCAGTAAACCTGAACCGGCGGGTCCTGATCCATTCCGGACTCCCTCACGTCGGCCGCGACGCCAATCACCTCATACCAGTTCGGCGGATCTGGACGTGCGGCCACGAACCTGCCCATCGCCGCCTCGGGCGAGCCCCAATACTCTCGGGCAAGCGTTTCCGACACGATCGCCACCGGCATCCGGTCGTGTATGTCCGACCAAGTGAATGAACGACCAAAGAGTAGAGGGATGCGTAGAGTCTCGAAGTAATCCGCACCAATCCACTTGTGCCTGCGACTGCCTGTGGGTGCGTCAGTCGGAGTAATGTCCTGCGCGTAGAACGGATTCACGTTCCCAGTCCCATCCATCGGCATCGAGTTCGCAATCGCAACGCCCGTCACGCCAGGCATTTCTGCGAGGCGGCGAGCGATAGCTTCGTGAGTGGCAGCGATGTTGTCGGCCCCCCGCGCATCGGCCTGCGAGGGCGTGAGCCGGAACGCCAGGAGTTCCTCTTCTCCGGAGAAACCGGGATTCACGTTGCTGATCTCCTGAGCAGTGCGGAGCATCAACCCCGAGGCCACGAGGAGTACGAGAGCGAAAGCCATTTGGACCACCGCGAGAGCGTTTTGCGTGCGGTTCTTCTCACGCGCGCTCATTCCCGAACGCCCGCCCTCTTTGAGAGCGCTCACGAGTTCGATTTGGCGGTGTCTAAGAATCGGGAACAATCCGAATAGGAGTCCTGACCCGACCGAGACAATCAACGTGAAGAGGAGGACCTGCGAGTTGACCGAAGCGTCCGCCAACCTTGGGAGCCTTGCCATATCCGAGGAGACCAGCAGGCGCAACCCAAAATGGGCAAGCCCCAAGCCGCCTATTCCACCGAGTACACCTAACAAAAGGCTTTCTTTCATATACTCCCAACCGATGCGTCTGGCGCTCGCTCCGATCGCGGTGCGAACCGCCATCTCGCCTCCCTTGCCATCGGCCCTGACGAGGAAGAGGTTCGCAACGTTCGCACAGGCGATTAGTAGCACCACCCCGACCCCACCCATGAGAACCCAGAGGAGGCGCGACGCTGAGCCCACGATGTCTTCCTTCAGCGGCGTCAGAAAGGGAGCTAATTGAGCTTCCCTCATGGTGTCGATGACAGGCCCGCCCGGGAACTTCTCGAACGCCATCGGCAGCATCCGCGCGATGTCGGCTTCGGCCTGCTCAATTGTGACGCCATCGCGAAGCCGCGCTACTCCATTCCACCCGGTGTTCCCGACGAAGAGTTGTGACCGGTCGTATTGGAGTAGCACGTATATGGACGGATCGACTCCGAGGCTCCGCAGACTCGACGGCATAACGCCGATCACCTCGGCAGGCGTTCCACTGACCTCGATGGTCTGGCCGATCACACCCGGATCCTGACCGAAGCGAGTCTGCCAATAGCCCTCGCTCAGCATTATCAAACTGGGCGCATCGAGTGCTTCGTCTTCGAGCGTGAAAGCCCGTCCAATGATGGGGTTCACACGCAAGGCCCGGAACACGCCACTCGTCACGAACAATGCGGGGATTGCTTCCGGTTCACCCACTCCGGTAATTGGAACTGGTCGGAAACCATACTTGCCGAGCGCTTCGAACGAGCGGTTTTCGTCCTGGTAGGTGAAATGCCACGCAGCCGTCTGCCCCATGTCACCACGTCCCGGCCCGACACCTCTGTGGCTGATATCGATCAGGCGATCAGCCTCGGGAAACGGAAGCGGTGACAGGATAACAGTGTCAAGCAGCGTGAATATGGTCGTATTGGCACCGATGCCGAGAGCCAGGGTCAATATGGCGACGGCTGCGAAGCCCGGCGCCCGCGACAGCGTTCGGAAAGTCACGCGAAGATCGTGCAGGAAGTTTTTCATGACATCACCCATTCCAACAGTTTCTTTCTGGTTGTATCGGCGAGATTCGTCCGCGGAACGAGCGGTTGAACGACTTTTTGTAGACCAACCGAGAAGAGCGAGTGCACTGTCGCCGACAATCTCCAACACGCAACGAGCCCAAACAGTCACCACTCCCATCCACCCGAATCGCTCGTGCGCCTCAGAGAGATGCTGTACGAACACATACTCTAGTTCACCAGCATGCCGCTTCCGAAACCTCCGAGGCAGCAGCAAGAGAAGTAGTCGATAGAGCCGTCGAGAGACTACAAATCTCACTTGGCGGCGACCTTGTTCGGCGCAAGCTTGGCGCGAGCCACCTCGACGAGCCCGCTCAGGCGTTCGGTCTCCTCGGCCAAGAGGCTGCGGCCCTTTTCTGTGATGCGGAAATAGCGGCGGCGTTCGCTCTCACCGGGCGGGCGCTCGTCGGATTCGGTCAGCTCCAACACCAACCCCTGATCGACCATGTCGTCCAGACACCGGTATAACATCACGGGCCAAATCTTGAGCTGGCCATCCGTGCGCTCTAGAACGTCTCGTACGATTCCGTTTCCGTGCCGATCCTCATCCGCAAGCGCCACGAGGATGTGGAACCATTGAATCTTGATGCCGTGTGGTGAATTTCGCCCCATTTTCACCCCTAAGGTTGTTACCAAATAGTAATATACTGTTTAGTAATACGATCTGGTGCATAGATGGTTTCAGAATCAAAGGGGTGGCCTCGAGAACGATTCGAGCGCGTTGGACCGGTTGACCTTATTGGACCGAAACTC
>CAYTDU010000055.1:0-14703 GCA_964436395.1 uncultured Gemmatimonadaceae bacterium
GCGATAATGCAGCCGTTCGTACAACTATTACGTGCGCGCGAGTATTACTACGATACCAAACACAGATTGTTTCAGGGCGTGGGTGTCGATTGGTGAAGGTGCGCGATTTCTGAGGAAAGAAGCCCCATGCAGAGTTTCCGTAGCAGAGTGTTCATTTGGATCATCCGCAACAGGCATCTGCTCCAGCTCAAGCTGAAGCCGCAAGTGGTGGATGAGACCTTCTCTGTGGCCGAGTTCCGGAAGGGAGTGGACAGGGTCACGGCGAGGATGAAAATGCCCAAGGGAGTCGTCACAAGAGAGGTTGATGCCAACGGCATCCGTGCGGAGTGGATTGTTCCGGAGCAGCGCCTCGCGGGCAAGGCTCTCCTTTACATCCATGGAGGCGGTTTCATATCCGGCTCGTGCAGTACGCATCGCATGCACGTGGGGAAGTTTGCCATTGAGGCCGGCCTGGAGTCGTTGCTGTTCGACTATCGGTTGGCTCCGGAGCATCGGTTTCCGGCGGCTCTGGAAGACTGTGTCTCTGTCTACACCTGGCTATTGGAGCAGGGATACGATGCGAGTGACGTCGTCGTGGGTGGTGAGTCGGCCGGGGGAACCTTGACGCTGTCTCTATTTCTAGCGTTGAAGGAGCGGGGTGTACCGCTGCCCAAAGCGGCCTTCTCCATTTCTCCGGTGACCGATTTGAGGTGCAAGGCCGACTCGTTCACCAGGAACGCCGGGAAAGACATTGCACCCGAAGGGTCGTCGGAACTCTGGACCAGCTATTACATCGGAGACGAAGACCCGACAAATCCTCTGTTGTCACCTCTTATGGGAGATTTCAAAGGACTGCCGCCGCTCCACGTCTGCGTGGGCACATACGAAATTCATTTGGACGACTGCGTGAATCTGGCGGACCGAGCCAAGGAGCACGGTGTGGATGTGACTCTCAGCAAGTGGCCGGGGATGGTGCATGCCTTTCCCATCATGTCGCCGCTATTCCCAGAGGCGAAACAAGCGCTCTCGGAGATCTCAGCCTTTGCGAGAGGGCATCTGATGCCCGGATGAGTACCGCTGCCAGTCGCGGTGCTGATTAACGGTGTGAAGCGTCACTCCGCCCTCAACGCCTCCGTCGGATCGATCTTCGCCGCTCGACGCGCCGGCAGGTAGCTGGCCAGCAAGGCGACTCCGGTTAGTGCGAGCGCAACCACAGCGTACGTAACCGGATCTGCCGGGTCCACTCCGAATAGCAACCCGGTCATCAACCTCGTTGCGGCAAAAGATGCGGCGAGGCCCACTGCTACTCCCGTCGCGGCAAGCGCGAGCCCATACCGCAGCACCATGCCGAGCAGCGTGCTCGTCTGAGCGCCGAGTGCTTTTCGCACTCCCATCTCACGGGTGCGCTGGCTGACCACGTAGGAAATGACTCCGTAAACGCCCACCGTGCCGAGCAGCAGCGCCACTGCCGCCGCGATGCCGAGCATCACCAACGTGAATGATGTGCGGGCCGTCGACCGTGCCAGTACCTCGGACAATGTCCGCACGTTGGCCAGAGGGAGATTCGAGTTCACGGAGCGGACCGTTCTCCTCACATCATCGAGCAGGCCCGCAGTACCGGTGCGTTCACTGCGAATCACATAGGCCATTGTGCGCGGGGAGAAGAGCTCCGCGCCGGTCGTCTCCACCCATGGGTTGTCGATCAACATCGGCCAGAAGACCGTAGACGTCGGCTCGGCTGCCACACCGTCGTCACGTATATTGCCAACCACTCCAACGATCTCGCGCCAGCCTGTGCCGGTCATTCCTGATGAAATCCGTTTCCCCAGGGCTAAACTCGGCTCTCCCCAGTATTCGCGCGCGAAGTTCTCGGTTACTATCGTGACCGGCGGGCGCAACCGAATGTCATCCCACGTGAAATCGTGCCCGGCTAGCACGGGGTTCCTCATCGTCTCGAAATAACCGGGACCGATCCACTTGAAGCGCCGGAGGGGGGGCATCTGGTTCTCCGCAAGCGGAAGGCCCTCCACGAAAACCGGGTCGTTGCTGTTTCCGATGCCCATCGTTACGGAGGAGGTCAAAGCGACTGAGGTCACGCCTGGGAGGTCGCCTATGTTTCTCGCGACCTGCTCATGCATCGCAGCCATTTCCACGAGATCGCCGACTTCCGCCGCCGGGATCGTGATTCGCAGAGTCAGGACCGATTCGGGATCTCTGAACCCGGGATCCACGTTGCGCAGCGCCTGGAAGCTTCTGATCATCAATCCGGAGCCCACCAGCAGCACCAGTGCGAGAGCCATTTGCACCACCACCAGACCGTTCCTTGCCCGGTGCCGTTCTTTCCCGCTGCCAGCACCGCGGCCACCCTCTTTGAGACCCTTGACCAAGGAGAAGTCGCGATTGCGTAAGATCGGCAGCAGTCCGACACAGAATCCGGTCAGAATGGAGATGACCGCTGTGAAACAAATGGCCGTGGCGTCCAGTGAAATCTCGTGTAGCCTCGGGAGGTTTGCAGGAGCCATCGCCACGAGTGAGCGGAGTACTCCGTACGCAATACCCAATCCCAGAATCCCTCCCACAACGCCAAGCGTGGTGCTCTCGAGCACGAATTGAAGCGCGAGTTTACCTCGGCTCGCACCTAATGCCGTACGTACCGCTAGTTCCCGATCGCGGGCCTCGGCTCTCACCAGTGAGAGGTTCGCAACGTTGGCGGCAGCGATCAGAAGCACGATGCCAGCCGTGCCTAGCAACACCCAGAGAACGTTCCCCACGTTGCCCACGGCAGCGTGTTTTAGAGGGATCAGCAAGGGCGCTGCTTGGGCCTCTCGCATTAGGTCCATAGTCATGCCGCCGGGGAATTTGTCCACGGCCATCGGGAGCAGGCGGATGAACTCTGCGGTCGCCTGTTCGATCGTGACATCTGGCTTCAACCGCGCCAGAGACTGAAAGGAAAACTGGCCCACGTAGAGTTGCGAACGGTCGAATCTATACGGCAAGTAGATTGCGGGATCCACATCGAGGATTCGAAACCCATCGGGCATCACGCCGATGATTTCTCTCTCTCGCCCGTCGACACGGATCGTGTTGCCGAGTATTGATGGATCGCCGCCGAAGCGCGTCTGCCAGTAATCCCACCCGAGGATAGTGGTCTCCGGAGTACCAGGCGTGTCGTCTTCCTGGCTAAACCGTCGACCCAAAACGGGTTGTACTCTGAGAGTCGGTAGGATGCCTACCGTCATCCAGACTGCCGCTTCCTGTGTGGCTTCGTCAATGCCCGTGACGGCGACGGTACCGCGATCCCACAGACCGATGTCCTCGACGACCCGAGCTTCATCGACATAGGTAAAATGCAGCGCAGGCGATTGCGCTGCCTGATCCACGTCGAGCCCGGGAGCTGTGTTGAACACCGCAACGAGCTGTTCCGGCTCCTGGTAGGGCAGGGGGCGTAACAACACCGCGTTGGCCAGAGTGAACAATGCGCTGGTAGCCCCGATACCCACCGCCAAGGTGATCAGTACAACTGCACTGAACCCTGGCGCCTTGCGCAGGCGTCTGAATGAGAACCGGAATTCCTGGAGCAGGTCTGCGATTGTCATCCAGCGGCCTCCTCTGGCTCTGAGCGATTGTTCCGAGTTTTCAATCCGTCGTAAGGCCGCCGGCTCAACGAGCGCGCGTCGCGACCGCACGATCTCTGCCGCGAGTTCTTGCCAGTCTGTAACATGCGCGCACGCCTCCGCATCGGCCTGTTGCTCCGAGGCGCCCCGCGCAAGCGCTCCGCTGTGGCAATCCTGTAGTTGCGAGGCGATCTCTTCGAGAACCTCGGCCTCCAAGTCGCCTCTTCCATGCGGCAAAGGACGGAGAAAGGGATGACACCCTGAATTGCAGGCGCCCGCCGGACTTCTCCTCGATTTGCCGGCCGATTTCGTAGCCGTGGCAGGGTTTGTTCTCGAGCAGCGAGAGCAGCAACAATTCCATGCTGCCCTTTTTCAACGTTGGGCTGAACAAGGCTGGCCTCCATTACGTTATTGCAACATATCGCAGTACAGTATGTGGAGAGGGGCGGGGAGGTTTCGTTATGAGGGTCGCGTGCTATCCGTGAACCGCTATTCTCGGTTACCGGTCCATATCAACAAGACACCACATGCGCTCTCTGCGCCGCCGTATTGAGCTGGGGTTTCTGCGGGACCGCGATACACCTCGACAGCGTTGATCGAATACCGGTCGACGAGTTCATCCAACGACACGTATTGATCCCAATGCGGATCGTAGGCCAATCTGCCGTCGACATATATCTGGGGTGCTGGACACCCGTGCATGGACGCGATTCCCCGCAACCTGACGGTTGTGCCAAACGATCCGCCGGGAGCGCTCAACACGGTGAGGCCCGGAATTCCGTACAGCAAGTCGGTGACGCGGGAGGCTCGATACATTCGCTCCTCGATTTCGGACGGACCCAGGAAAACACCCGGCCGGGACCTTTGGCGCTGGTAGAACCCCGCGTTCTCCAGATAGCGGATCACGCGGACGGTACGAACCGTGATGGGAGCGAGCGTCACCGCCACGGGGCGAGCAACGTACGCGACCTCCACCGTGTCGTTGGGGTGAAGTGTTACCGGTCCTTCAGCGAGTGGGTGATAGCCGATTCGGGTGGCGGACAGAACGTAAATCCCCGGAGTTGGAGCGTGCATGATGAAGTGGCCATTTTCGTCGGTGAGAGACTCAGCCACCTCTTCCTCCTGTTCGTTCAGGAGCACCACCCTGCATCTCTCAACGGCCACGTCGGACATCCACTCCCCGATCGTTCCACGTACGGTCTGACCGAGGCAACCGACGGGTACGGAAACCACTACAGTCAGTGAAAGCGTCAGCGATCTAATTGCGCTCATGGATCGTCCGTTCGCGCATCCGTCACCGTGTCTCTGCCGCAACCTTGTGGCGCGACCAGATGAGAACGGAACAATGTCCACCATAGTGAACGGGGCCCACGGACGAGCCATCGTAGACTTCTATCGCCAGCACATCTTCTGGGAGGATGATGTCTTCGATCCTCCGAAACCCCAGAGCCGGAATGTCGTCGATGTAGTAGTTGGGCTCACCACAGCGAAGCGTCAGGCCCCTCTGCCTGGCATTGACGCCGGGCAGATGAGTCAGGAAATCTCCTACGAACATCGCAGTGTGTCTCCTGCGCTCGATTCTGACCGGGTCCAGGTGGCGTCCGGTGGTTGCCCTCGCTCTTCTATAGAAACCTTTGTGGTGCAAGTATTGAGCGTCGGCATATTGTACGGCGGCTTCGGCCTTCACCACAACGGGGTCCATGGCGATGGCTAGGCGAGCGATCCGCAGCGCCACTTGAAGCGTGTCGTCAGGAAGCAACTTGAGGTCCGCTACTGTGACCGGGCCATACCCCAGGCGGATGCAGGAGAGTACATACCTTCCCCAACGCGGAGCCGAGACCAGGAAGCTGCCATCGTTGCCGGATCTCGTCGTGGCCACGGTGTCGCCGGACAAGTTCAGGAGAGTTACCTGTATGCTGGGGACGGCGTTCCCGGTACTCGAATCGTGAACAACACCGCGAACCGCCTGTCCGAACGTCGGGGTAGAAAAGCAGACGAGTGCCAGGACGATTCCGATAGTTGCCGCCCACTCGGTGCCGAACGGCCAAATGACTGGATGTCTCATGGTGCCTCCGCGAATTCCGACTCCTTCCATCAAGGGGCTTCCCGAAGACATGCTGCGTGGATCCGTTATGGATCTTTGTTGGCAAATGTCATGCCTTAGAATGCGGATTACATCTAAGCTGTTTCTTATGTACGAGTTGCACGTGGTTTCTCGACCTGGCTGAGGCTAACCCCGGCCCTTCTGGTGGACAGGTGCTGTCAATCGAGGACGCCCACTATCTGCGCCCATGTATCGTCCAGATCAGCAGTACCCCGCATGCGCTCTGCGGTCCGCCGTACTGAATTGGTATTTGTGAGGGAGTCCGGTACACCTCGATTGCGTAAACCTCCTCGGGACGCACAACCTCCGACAACGTGGTGTATTGTGTTGCCCCAAAGGCACCCGGACCCTCCGAGATGTGCGGTTTTATTTCAACCACAATACCATCCACGTAGACGCGAGGACCGTAAGCGCATTCCCCACCGCTGAAACCGTGGCCGCGCTGGAAGTCCAACTGGGCGCCTAGGCTTCCAGGAACACCACCACCAACGAACACTCCGGTTTTCCCGACCAACAGCTCTTCGACGTAACTCACGCGGCCCAGGTGCTCTTCTATTTCCTCTCTATCCATGAACTGGCCCGATGCGTTGAAGCGCTGCCGCTGGTAGAAGCCGACATCCTCCAGGTAGCTCTGCACAACCTCTGCGGTCACCGTTACCGGTTCGAGGGCGTACGCGCTCTGGGCGAGCGCTATGTCGTTGTTCACGTTGGTGCCAGGCACGAGTTCGAACGGACCGTCTCTGCTCGGCGAGTACCCAATGCGCCGGGAAAGGACGGAGTAAGACCCCCGTTCGGGCGCAGAGACCGCGTATCTGCCGAGTTCGTCCGTGCGCGTCATCGCGACGGCCGTGCCGGAGTCGGACAGGAGCGAAACCCAGACTTCCGCCACCGGCGATCCAGTACCGGCGTCAGCAATCGTGCCAGTTACTTGTGCGACCGGTGTGAGGGCCAGGGATTCGCCCTTGATGAGCGATGGTTGGTCCTCATCGACCTCGACTTCGCCCGACCGCGGCGTGTAGCCGGGACGCTGGATCGTGATTTGCTGCCTGCCCGCCGGCACGCCTGCGAGCGTGAACATGCCACGCGCGTCCGTCACGGCCGCCGTGTCGACATCTGGGACGGTGACACGCGCGCCGGGGATCGCGTCTCCAGTCAAGGCATTCGTGATGACGCCTGCCAGCACGCCTCCGGATGCGGATGTGGAAGCCAGCGTGAGATCGGTGCGCCAGATCGGCCGAGTGGTACCGTGGAACTCATCACCCACTTCCACTCCGCCCGCCTCGAAGCAAACGCGGACGACAGGGCTCCGTGCATCTGAGGCCACGGAGTACAGGAACGCGGGACGACCGAATTCTAGGTCGCAGAATACGAAGCTGCCGTCATCTTCCGTGGTGACCACTCGTTCGCGGTTTTGAACCTTCGGCGGCCGCACGCTCTGGATGAGCTGCCAGGAAGCCGCAACCTGAGCGCCGGCCACTGGCTCGCCGGTCAGAGAATCGCGCACTTTGCCCACCAGTACACGCCCGAAACCTCCCACCGGACTGTTGGGGCAAAGCTCGGCCAACACGTCGTCGAGCCGTGGCACAAACAGTGTCACCGTGTCCGTGCTGCCGCGAGTCAGTGACACCGGCCTCGAAGGGACGTCAAACCCGACCGAGTCAATGCTCGGATGTGTGAACGTGACACCATACTCTCCTTCGAGGGGCGCGCGTAGGGCGAAACGTCCGTGCTCGTCCGTCGTATCGGCGAACCACGTGCCTGCGATCTTGACGATAGCTCCCGCCAACGGTCCCTGATTGCTCGACATGGAGTCGAATACCACGCCGGCCACGCCCGCGACCTCCGCTTGATATACGACGGTGCCGTCCGGATGAGAGACGGTGAGGATCTCTCCGCCGGCTTCCCTGCGCCTATCCACCACGCGTCGTGGCCTACGGTCGAGCGGAGTCAAACGTTCCTCGCTGAGGCTCGTAGCGAGGTCTATCTGCCAACGGTGTACGACCCAGGCCCCACCCGGTAACGGCAGAAACTCTACGACGCCTCCTGGAGTCATTCGGGCAGGCAAGTCGTACGGGAGGTTGGTGTAGGTGTACTCGAGCAAACGCAGCTCCGACGTCTGCCGATCGAGCCAGAGCACGCCCTCGACATCGGGGAGATGGCGGCCCGGAGCGGGCTCAAATGCCAGGCCGATCAAGGCTATTCCATCGCGTTCCCCGCGACGAAGCCGAAAACAGTGTGTCTGAAGGAACTGCTCGTCTTGCAGCACCACGGCGTCGGGCGCGAAGTAGCTTGACCCCCCGTCCTGAATCTCGATGTAACCCGCTTCCGCCAAGATCCGCGGGTCGCGACTCACAAAGGGAGAACGTGTATACCCGATGGCCGGGCGGTGGGCTTCCCGGTATACGCGCCGGCCCCTCCTATCCAGATCGCGTTCGTAAACGTTGCTGATTGTGTGGTAGATACCTTGCGATTCGGTCCAGGTGGCCGCGGCGAGGGCCTTCCTTATCTCCTCCCACACAACGGCGGTTTCGGCGTTTTGCTCCGGCGAGACACGACAGCGGTCTTCTCGGGTTACTTCGATCGTCTCCAGGCGGATTGGGAGTGCAGTGATTGCCAAATCGACGGTGGTGACACCGGTTGATGCCACCTCGAACGGCTCACTTAGCGAAGCTCGATAGCCGATGCGTTCGGTCCGCAGCATGTACACTCCCGCTCCGGGCGCACTTAGACTGAATGAGCCGTTCCGCGCCCAGATTGTTCGCGCCATTTCGTTCTCGAGCCGGTCGAGAAGGACGACGAACCCCGAACCAACCGGGAGGCCGGACCGCGCATCCGTCACTGTGCCTGAAACGACTTGTGCCGATGCCGGATGTGCCGTGAGGGAGGCAAACACCAGAACGAACGCGAGCGTCCCCGCCGTTAATCCGCCGGTCCGCAGATGATCGGGATTCCTCATAGAACCCCCTGATATGGAACGACCCGTACATTCGACGAGCCCACTGAGAACGGAATCGCAACGTGTGCGGATCGTCCGCTTGTCGCATTTGAGCCTGCCGATTCGGACGACTGTTGTACCCCGCTGAAGCGGATCAGTGCCGCTGTGTCGTCATCGGCGTGTGTTTGCCTGCGCTTCACCTTTGTCTTGACACCCGACGAGAGTACCTTTACTATGCTGAAAATTCCGCACCTTTGAGGTTCTCGTGAAGACAGAGAAAAAACCACCGCTGAGCCGCCGCGAACGCGAAGTGATGGATGTCCTCTACCGCCTCGGTGAAGCCACCGTCGCTGAGGTGATGGAGGAGATGCCCGATCCGCCTACGTATTCCGCCGTCCGATCGGTGTTCAGGATTCTGGAGAAAAAGGGGCACATATCCCATCGGGAGGATGGACCCCGCTACGTATATGCACCGGCGGTGAAACGCGAGAAAGCACGCCGCGCGGCACTCGATCAGTTGGTTGACACCTTCTTCGAGGGTTCCAGCGAACAGGCTTTGGTAGCTCTGCTGCGCCGGTCGGACCTCAACATGACGGATGCTCAGATCGAACGGCTTGCGAAGGCGGTCCAGAAAGCGGGGGAGGAAGGGCGGTAGCGATGTTTGAGTCGGCGCTGGCACCGTGGGGGAACGGCACTCTCTGGATTGTGGGTGTGGCCGTGAAAGGGGCAGCGGTCTTGTTATTCGTCCTGCTCGTCGCCGCGGCGTTGCGCAGTGCTTCGGCCGGGCTCCGGCACCTCGTATGGAGTGGTGGGATTCTGGCTGTATTGTTGCTGCCTGCGGTATCCCTCGTGTTGCCGTGGCAACTGCCGGTCGAGTCTGTGAAGATCCCCGCACCAGTCCTGGTTGAGGATCGTGCGGAAGTGCCAATCGAACGGGCGAACGTGCCCGAACGTGACGCGGCAGAGACGGCATCCGGCCCCCCATTGAACTTGCGGAGTGTGCGTACCGGAATGGGGCCAGGTTCTCTTGCGGAGTGGCTGTTCCTAGCCTGGGTACTCGGGGTCGTCTTCTTCGTAGGGCGTCTCGGCGTCGGTGCAATTCTGGCGCGACGTGTTTTAGTCGGCGCCACACCGCTCGGCTCGCCAGACTGGACCCACCCACTTATCGAGGCTGCTGATCGGCTCTCGGTTTCCCGGTTGCCCCGACTCCTCACGAGCGACCGAGTGCAGATGCCGGTCGTGTGCGGCATCTTCAAACCGACTATCGTCGTGCCTGCCGAGGCGGGCGACTGGACCGACCGGCGCAGGCGAGCAGTCCTGTGTCACGAACTCGCTCACATCAGGCGACTCGACCTGCCCGCGAACCTGGTCGGCCGATTGGCGTGCGCACTCCATTGGTTCAACCCGCTCGTCTGGATCGCCGCGCGGCAGCTCAGAGCAGAAAGCGAGCGGGCGTGCGACGACTTCGTGCTGGGTGTCGGCACGCGTCCTTCGGAATATGCCGACCACCTGCTTCAGATCGTGGGCGGAGCGAAGCACGCTCAGGCTCCGGCCGTCGCAATCCCTATGGCCCAGAGACGAGAATTCGAGGGACGGATGCTCGCGATTCTCGATCGGGACGTAAATCGAGAACCTGCGTCATTTGGCCATCTTGCCGGCATTGCGACAATCGCAGTTGTCCTGCTGCTGCCGATCTCCGCGATGACGCCAACTCGGGCGGCACAGCCAAACACGACAGAGTCTTCTCTCACCGCATACGGGCAGCCTGACAGTCGCACGAGACCTGCCGGGTTGATGGGTGCACTGCTCGAGGGCCTCGAAGCCGCGGATGCCGACGACCGCAATGCGGCAGCCAACGCTCTGGGAACGCTTCGGGAACGCGATGCAGTGGGTGCTCTGAGCGACCGATTGCTAGCCGATCCGGATTCGAACGTCCGGCTGACTGCCGCGTGGGCCTTAGGTCAAATCGGCAGCGCAGATGCCACAGATGCGCTCACCAACGTTTTGGCCAAGGGCAGCACTGCAGCGGTCCGTGGAATGGCAGCATGGGCGCTCGGCCAGATAAAGGACCAGTCTTCCCTGATGATGCTCGAATACGCGCTCGACGATCCGAGCAGTGCTGTACGAAGCCGTGCCGTGTGGGCAATTGGCACGATCGGACCAACCCGGGCATCTCCGTCTCTCCTCGCTGCACTTCACGATCCTGAAGACGACGTGCGCGAGATAGCCGCGTGGGCGATCGGGCAAACCGGTGACCCGGCTGCTGTCCGGCCGTTGATCTTTGCGCTCAGCGATCCATTCCCAAAGACCGGCATTGCGGCGATGTGGTCGCTGACCCACATCGGCGGACCGGACGTACGCCAACCGCTACGAGATGCGATTGACGGTCCCTACGTTGACTCGAAACTCCGCGATGCCATCGAGCGTGCGGTCGCTGGACTACCGGTGGAACCGCAGGCGCGGCCCTGGCCCATACCGACGATCCGGTAGCTACGCGAATCAATCCGCCCAACGAAAAACCACCTGAAGGACTCCGGAAACTTCTTGACAGGTCTCGCCGTACTGCTGATTATTCAGCACATTGCTGAAAAATCAGCAGTACGAAATCTGGCGTTGATTCGCCAGGCTCGCGTGCCTGGTCAAGGAGCTTTCGATGTTTTTTGCCGTCGCCTTTGCAGCAACCATCATGCAGCAGCAGTCCGTGCAAGCACCACCTCCACCGGAACAGCAACATGGCTATTCGGTGTCTGCCGCCGCCATCGCCGCCGACACCGGAGCGCTACGCCACTCCAACGGGCGAGTGCCGCCGGTCATCAACGCGGTGCGAGCGCATTCGGATCCGCCACACATAGACGGTCGCATCGACGATCCCGTTTGGGCTCTGGCTGGACCCGCTGGGCAGTTCACCCAACTACTCCCGATCGACGGAGACGCTGCTACGGAACGGACGGAAGTCCGGCTGGCATACGACGGCGAAGCCCTATATGTAGCAGCGCGTATGTACGATTCCGAGCCAGACCTGATATTGGCCTACCTGGGGCGCCGCGATGGCGAAACGCGAGACGACAAGTTCGAATTCTCGATAGACTCGTATCACGACCATAGGACTGCCTTCGTGTTCAGAACAAACCCGCGGGGTGTGAAGGGAGACGCGGTCTATTCCAATGATGAAGGTTCTGGAGATGACTCGTGGGACCCGGTTTGGGATGTTGCCGCCCGTAGGGATTCGCTCGGTTGGACCGCCGAGTTCCGGATTCCCCTCTCGCAACTGAGATTCTCGAACGCACCGAATCAGGTCTGGGGTATCAATTTCAGGCGTCGGATCCAACGCAAGGGTGAGACTGATTTGTGGGCCTACTCTTCTCAGACCGAGACTGGGCACGCGTCGTATTTTGGCCATGTTTTGGAACTACGGAACCTTCCGCAGCCGCAGCGTCTAGAGGTCTTGCCCTATGTCACCGGAGTGGAGGAACGACTCTCGTCTGGCAGTGCCGGAAATCCGTTCAACGACGGATCCAACCAAGTGGGTCGTGTCGGTTTGGATGTGAAGTACGGTCTCACCTCCAACATGACCGTCAACGCCACGGTGAACCCCGATTTCGGTCAGGTTGAAGCAGACCCAGCCGTCGTGAACCTGACCGACTACGAGACGTACTTCGGCGAGAAGCGACCCTTCTTCGTCGAGGGAGCCGACATCTTCCGTGGAGGCAACCAGCAGTATTTCTACTCCCGTCGCATCGGGCGCGCACCGCAGCGTTACGTGTCGGCGCCGGAGTTGGGATATGCCGATCTGCCCAACAACGCCACCATCATCGGAGCGGCCAAGCTGACCGGCCGCACTGCGGGAGGCTGGTCGTTCGGAATGTTGGAGGCAGTGACCGCGCGCGAGTACGCCAAGCTTATGGACTCCGCCGGCGTCAGAACCAGCAAGATCGTCGAGCCGTTCACGAACAATGCCGTTTTCCGCGCCAAGCGCGACTTTCACGATGGTGCGAGCACCATAGGGTTCATCGGCACCGCACTCAATCGTCAACTGAACGATTCGCGACTCGACTTCTTGCGTTCCTCTGCCTATGCGGGCGGAGTGGATCTGTCACACCGGTTCAGCGGGAACCGGTTCCGGTTCACCGCATCTCTCGGATACTCGTATGTGGGTGGGGATACCTCCGCCATCCGTCGAGCGCAAACGTCGAGTGCGCGATATTTCCAGCGACCCGACGCCGAACACGTGACGCTCGACCCGACACGCAACAATCTCACAGGTTGGACGGGGGCTATTGGGTTTGCGCGGATTCAGGGCAACTACACCTACAACATCGCGGCAAACGCCACTTCTCCTGGCTTCGAGATCAACGACTTAGGGTACCAGACACGTGCCGACCGTATCGGCGTGTCGGGCAATGCCACCCGCCGCTGGACCCGGCCTGGCAGAGTGTTCCGGTCTGCTGACGTTGCCGTCTCCGCAAGAGCTTCGTGGAACCACGGGGGTGATCGTCTGGGCACGTCCGCCCAGCTGAGCGGGAGCGTCGAGTTTCTCAACTATTGGTTTGTGATGGGCTACGTGGAAGGCATCACGCGTGCCGTGTCCGACAACCTCACGCGCGGCGGTCCTGTCGCTGTCGTCCCCGCCGGGTGGAACGTGGGTTTCCGGTTGGCCTCGGATAACCGGAAACGAATGACGCTTTGGGGTGGCGGCAACGCCCGCGGCGACGAACTGGGTTCGTGGAACGCGTGGATATTCGCAAACATCAACTGGCAGCCGAACCCGAAAATCGCGATTCAACTAGTGCCGGAGTACGGGGCCGGAGTGACGGCGCAACAGTATTTGACGTCGGGTACAGACGAAACAGCATCGAGCATGTTCGGCACCCGGTATGTCTTTGCGGAAGTATACCAGCAGTCCACCGGACTCTGGACCCGCTTCAACCTCACGTTGTCGCCGACACTTTCACTACAGCTGTATGCCCAGCCGTACATCGCAACCGGTGATTACAGGGGATTCAAGGAACTTCAAACCCCGCGCACCACCGACTATCTCGTGTACGGTGAAACGCCGGGGTCAAACCTGAATGCTCAAAGCAATTCTGATGGTACCATCGTCTCGTACGAACTCGAACCTGACGGCGCTGGTCCGCGCGAGGCATTCCAAATAGACAACCCCGATTTCAGTTACACATCACTTCGAGGCAATGCCGTATTACGCTGGGAATACTCGCCTGGCTCTACGCTCTTCTTCGTGTGGACCAGAAGCTGCTCGGCCTACGGATCGAATCCGCAGTTCGATCCGGCAGATGCCGTGCAGCACCTCTGCCAGGGGCAGTCGGACAACGTCTTTGCGGTGAAGCTGAACTACTGGCTGAGCTTCTGAACCACATTCGAACCTTTCCTGGTGCGCACCGCGATACGTGTATGCGAGTGCCTAGCGGTCGTGTTGCTCCAAATCAGCCCCGGCAAAATGCAGCGCGGCGGCAACTGTCGCCCTTGCGATTTGCGTGACGTATCCGGGATTCATATTCGCGAGAACGTCATTGGGCGAATGAATGTGGCTCGATTCCAAGGTTTCGTAGAACCCCGTGATCACGTATCCCTCCCTTTCGAAAGGGAGGTAGTCACTGCCATAGGCGTGTGCGATCTGTGTCTCCAATGAGGAATAAGTGTGCGTCAGAGCAGCAATGGTGTCGGTATACGCTGCCGAGGCCGCATTGTTCTGATCGAGGGAACCCTCATCCCTTTCGCACGTGATCATGGAATTGGTTGTGTCAGCGGCACCTCCAACCTCATCGATATTGAGGACGAGCAGGATATCCAAACCCTGGGGGGCAACGATATCCTCGACGTATGCTGAGCTGCCGACCAAGCCTTCCTCTTCCGCGGAAAAGTTGATGAATCTGATAGAGACGTCGGAGTCGATATCCGCCAAGACACGAGCGACCTCGAGAATGATCGCCACGCCTGAGCCGTTGTCATTCACACCGGGCCCGCCGACGGTATCGTAGTGACCGTCGATGATGAGGAATCTGTCAGGCTGCGTAGCCCCCGTTTTGTTCACAACGATGTTTTGGAGTCTGTGC
>CAYTDU010000056.1:0-11193 GCA_964436395.1 uncultured Gemmatimonadaceae bacterium
AGCGAGTGATGACCCCATGAGTGGGCACCTTTACTCGTCGGACGGACGCCACGTCTTCGTTACGGTCACGAAAGACGGGGAACGTGGATCCGCGCAGTTCGACCTACGGAGTCGCAATCCGGACCGAAACCTGTTCGTCGATTTCTACGACCCCGATGAACTGCTTTCACTCCCAGGCGACCTCCTCACGGCCAGGACTCCCAACGGTCTCGAGTACGTGGTGGTGTCGAACAACGCGAGGTCCGCATACTTGGAGGGCCCCGGATACAAGGAAAACTTCAAGCCTTCACCTTTCGTTGATCGCGTCTCACTGACGGACGGATCCACCGAGCGGGTTTTCGAGGGCGCGAGGGATTCTTTTGATCGTCCGTTGGTGCCTCTCGATCCGGACGTGAACCGCATGATTGTGAGTCGCGAGTCCAAGTCCGACTTCCCCGACAGCTACATCTGGACGTCTGATGGATCGATGGAGAACCTCACGAACAACGTCGATCCCTTCCCCCAAATCACTGCCGCTCGGCGCATCGAATTCACATATGAGAGGCGAGACGGACTCGAGGTTCAAGGGCGCATCTCATTGCCAACCAACTACGTGGAAGGCCAGCGCGTGCCGGCGGTTTTCTGGACCTATCCTCGCGAGTTCGACGACAACGACGAGTATACGAACTCAGCGATCAGGGCCCGCAACCACAACGCCTTCACGCACCTGAGTTGGCTGCGTTGGTCTGACATTTGGCTCACGCAAGGGTACGCGATCGTGTATCCCGACATTCCCATTGTGGGTGAGAACTACAACGACACATACATCTCCAACATGGTCGACGCGGTGTACGGAGCGATCCGAGCGGTCGACACACTCGGCTACATCGACATCGACCGGATCGGACACGGCGGGCACAGCTACGGTGCTTTCGCGACAGCCAACCTATTGGCTCATACGCCCTACTTCAAGGCGGGCATTGCTGGGGACGGCGCGTACAATAGGACATTGACACCAATGGGCTTCCAGGCAGAGCGGCGCGACATATGGGAGGCCCCACAGACCTATCTCGAGATGTCTCCGTTCTTCAAAGCCGACCAGATCAACACGCCGCTGTTGATGTACCATGGTGCGGATGACAACAACACGGGGACATTCCCGATTCAGTCTGAACGGCTGATGATGGCTCTAACTGGTCTGGGAAAGACCGCGGTGCTGTATATGTACCCGTACGAGTCACACACGCCCCGTGCTATCGAGAACAACCTCGACATGTGGGCGCGATGGTTGGAGTGGTTTGACAAATACGTCAAGGGCGTGGACCCAGAACCTATCTGAGCTTCCCAAAGCAAACGTTGGAATGAATCAACCCAAGCAACCGTAACGAAATGGCCAGCGAGCCGCTGGCCATTATCTAGCTGATGAGCACATAGCTTCGTCGCACGAAAAGACGCGCTTCGAGGCTATTTCGTGTTGTCTATGAGCGAATCCTGTGTGCTATCGATCTTCTTGAGGATATTGGACAGAGTCTGCAACGTTTTCTGTCGGCTATCCATTTCACCAATCTGTTCGAGCGGCAGCGAACTCGCATCGCCAATCGACTCAGGCTCTGTGTACTGAACAGTCCCCCCAGCAACTCCGTCCAACTGCTCATCGTCGACAACATCATCAAACTCGAAATCGTATTTTGCGGCCAACTTCACAATCTCCATCGCCAGATCCGGTTTCTCATTGACCAACTGCAGGAAATCGAGGATCGATCCTTTCATAGCACGCTCCGGTCGGTGTGTACGGTAACTGTGTTAGCATTGCAAGAATCGAGCAACTTTTACCCATTTCCCACGATTGCTGCAATCCGTGCAATCTCCAGCCTGAATGGCTCGTCGATCTTGTCGCAGAGCAGAAACCCATTTCAAGAAACAAATGTGTGCAAAACTGCCATATTCCATATAGTCACAAGCCACATATACAGACTTTGATCACCCCTAGATGAGGTTCTCAGAATGATCCAGAGGTTGATACGAGCAATCGTTCCGGTCCTAGCTTTGACTGTGGCCGCCCCAACCGCCGCCCAAATGTGCGACGACCACTGCACCTCCCTAGCGGTTGGGAGGTTGGCTTCGACAGACGGTTCTGTCATAGCCGCCCACGATGGCTGCTGCACCAACAGCCGGCTGCATGTGGTGCCAGCGAGGGATTGGCCCGACGGTTCGATGGCTCCGGTTTACTATGGCCTGCAAAACGTGCCGGACGGGAGCACCTACGAAGACAGAGGTATGGTAATCGGCGAAATCCCTCAGGTGCCCCACACATTCGCATACCTGCACACCGGCTACCCGCAGATGAACGAGCACCAGTTGATGATCGCCGAGTCGACGCTTTATCAAAGATCCGAGCTGGCAGCGTTCGCCAATACCGGCGACCAGATCATGACGATAGAGATGGCTCAGGTCTTTGCAATGGAGCGGTGCTCGACCGCATACGACGCGGTGCAACTGATTGGATCGCTGCTCGAGGAATACGGGTTCATGACGTCAGTGGGCATGGCCAGCGAGGGACTGCTCATCACCGATCCTACGCAAGTGTGGCTACTCGAGGTTGCGAGTGTTCCGGTACACAACTGGAAGCGCGACAGCGGAACACCGGGCGCGATCTGGGTTGCCAAGCGGATTCCGGATGACCACATCATCGTCTTGACGAACACGCACCTCATTCGCGACGTCGATCTATCCGATCCGGAGTGGTTCCTGGGCTCTGCGAACTACAAACAGGCCGCCATCGACATGGGGTGGTATGACCCGGACAGCGGCGAACTGTTCAGCTTTCACGATGCTTACGCCGACTACCCGAGCGATGGCCAGATGTCGCGGATGTGGCATTTCTACAGCACTTTCGCACCGAGCTGGAGGAATGCGAACGGGCGGGATCTCGATATGGGGCCTACCGATCCCTACGACCCCTACCACACTCGCCGGTTCCCGACTTCCTACATGCCGCTCTCGGCGAAGCCGGACAACAAGGTTTCAGTTCAAGACGTAATGGCGTTCCAGCGTTCGGTCTTTGAGGGTACGGTGTACGACAACACGGCGGACCAGGACTGGCTGGTACCCGATGGCGCGGGTGGCTTCAAGAAGAGTCCTCTCACCACGCCGTTCCCGAGCGCAGATTGGCGCGCACTGCTCGACATCCCGCACAATCGCCAGGTGGCGCGATCGACGGGGGGATATGGATTCGTGGGACAAGTGAGAGAATGGCTGCCAGATTGGATCGGCGGGAAGTACTGGTTCTACGTCTGCAATCAGTACGTGAGCACATTCGCGCCGGTGTACGCCGGAGCGAGCGAGATCTCACCGTTGTACTCCACATACAACCGCGATGCGTATCAGGACAACTCGGCGTATTGGGCGGTGCGCTCGGTATTCAACGTCATGCACTTGAGGTTCAAGTACTTCACCGATGAACTCCGGGCCTGGCGCGACCCTCTAGAACAGCGGTTTTTCACTGAAGAGGCTGAAATTGAAGCACGGGCGCTCGAGCTGTATCAGGAGAATCCAGCGCGGGCACAGGAGTACCTGACCAACTACAGCAAAGCCGCGATGGAAGAGATCGTAGCCAAGTACCACCAATTCTTCTGGCACGTGGTGGAGACGGGCTACTCCCATTAGGGAATGCTGACGCGCGCTAGGAGCCAAGTATGACGCTAAAGGGAATTCAGGCCGCGGCGCTATTGCTGATGCTGTGTGCCACTTTTGCCTGTGCTCAGGCAGATGCTGGACAAGTCGGCGGTTTACACGTCCTGCTCACCAACGACGATGGGTACCAGACTCGCGGAATCGTCGAAATGCGGAGGGCCCTCCGCGACGCCGGATACCGCGTGACACTCGTCGCGCCTGCCGTAAACCAGAGTGCCAGCAGCATGCGAATGAACTTGCATACGGCAATAAAAACCGAGCTGATCGAAAACGGCGTTTGGGCGGTAGCGGGATCGCCCGCCGATGCCGTGCAGATCGGCCTGCTGCACATTCTCCGCGACGACCCTCCCGACTTGGTGGTATCCGGCTCGAACAGAGGAGAGAACGTCGGGTTCAGCACATACATCTCAGGCACCCTTGGCGCGGCAACAATCGCGATGCTCAGGGGCTTTCCGGCCGTTGCCGTGTCAGTGGAGATAGAGCTGTCCGAGAGCAATGCGGAGCCCGTTCCTTACCCGTCGACCGTGGCAGCATACCCCGGAGCAGCCGAGTTCACAGCAGCACTGATCCGCGAGTTGCGTGAGACGTCGAATGGCAACCGCATACTGCCGGAACACACGGTTCTAAACGTGAATTACCCGGCTCTCGAAAAGAACGCAGTACGCGGCGTGCGACTCGCAAAGACCGCGTACGAAACCACATATCGGCTCACGTACAGGGACACCGACACACCCGGAGAGCTTCGCCCGCACTCCACTCAACTGGCCGAAGTGCCCGAGCACCTGCACGACACAGACGTCCACTGGCTGAGCATGGGCTACATCACGATTGGTGTGCTCGATGGCAACAGAGACGCCGGCGATGCGGCACAAGTCGCAGTCGCGGAGCGTTTGAGCGAAGTAATCCAACCCATCGAGCCGAGGTAGCGCACCAAGCATTGTGCGCTACCTCAACCGTTGCTGACTGCCCTAAGGCACTGTCCTGAACATTGCGTTATAAAGCAACTTGTGCGTCGCGTGCGCCTGCGCGCGGTTCTGCACGTTGAACCCAAACAGTACTACACGGCCCTGACCAACCTCGGCCTCCATCACTGCCGCTTTGCCGTGGAGGCGCTCTTCGCCGGCCAGGAACCCGCTCAACAACAGCGGTTCGTCGGGATATCGAGCAACGACTTCAATCCGCGGCGCTTCACCATCTCCCGCTCCTTCCGTCGCCCCATCATTCAATACGATCTCGAGCGCGTACTGACCCGACACGTACCCAATGCTGTTCGGCTCCATGCCATACGCCAGCGGATGACTCGTGTCGTAGTCCATGCGCAGTATCGAACCGGGTACGAAGAATTCATTGCGCGACACACCGCGCAGCGTGTTCTCAATCGGTAGATCGAATATCTCCAGCGCAAGTTCGAGGGAGGTTTTGTTGCACACGAGTGTGCCGCCGTTCTCGACGAACTGTCTCAGGTTGTCGACTCCAACCTCGGTGATACCACCCACGAAATCCGCCGGCATTGTTCCCTTCGCGTGACCCTCGACTATCTGCTGCGGTCTCATGTCCGGCAGAACAATCACGTCAAACCGATCGCGCAGCCGGCTGACGCGCACATCCGCGTCGCGTATGTCTTCGTAGGGAAACTCGTACTCGTCAAACAGAAGTTTCGTCCACCCCGCATCCATGCTCGCGACCCATGACTGGTACAGCCCGATCCTCGGCGTGGGCAATACGCTTGACCTGACGTTTGGTACTCCACCGATCATGTTGACGTGCGTCTCTGACGCGATGTTCTGCAACGCTCCGGCGCCGATGCTCGACCTGTCCACAATGAATGTTCCCGCCGGGTAGCGCGTGCCGCCGACGGTGAACTCCTCGAGTGCTGCGCTCACCCTGCCGCCCGCGGCATGAATGCGGTTTGCCGCCTTGTAGCTGTTGTTGTCAGCGCGCGACATCACCGCACGCGATCCCCCACCTCTCACCGACGCCTCCGGTGCCGGGATCTCGCTCAATACACGCAATGGAGCTTCGAGCGGAGTGGACATAACGTGGCTTTCGATGCCCATCATCAGTGGCATAGTCCAGCCTGCGTTGTCATATGGCAGTAACGGCGGCAGGATCTCTTCGCCCTTCTCCTCGTCGTAGTACCGGCTCGCCCTGGGCTGCCCCTGCCAGAGGTGCGGGTATTTTCGAAGGTCGGGGAAGTCCTGTCTCTCGAGCAGGTTCTTGACGTAGAGCCCAAATGGTTGACTCGTTTGAACGACGTAGGAACCGGCACCGTAAGTCACACCCTCATGCGTAAACGGTTCGTCGGCCACCTGGATCTCGAAGCCGTGCAACAGGAACCGTTCCATTAACAGCGCCGTGGTGTTCCGGTCGCGCTGATCGGCAGGGAAGATCCAACCGTAAGGCGGCTCGGACTCGAAGCGCTCGATTATGTCGTTTGCCATCTGCCACTTGGCAAACAAAAAGTCGGACTTGTAGAACGATGCCAGCTCGAAGATGGACATCGCAACGGTGTGGTTGTAGAGAATCTGGTCCGCAAACCTCCACCAACCACCCATCCACGGGTTGGGATAGAACTGACCGGGTACGAGGTCTTTGTGCTGCTCTGGAAAGTCCGAAATCGTGTAGTGGTGCGGTGTGGCGTAACCGTAATTCTGCGTTTCTGTCAACAGCGACGGAATGTTGTGCCCTTCGGCAATCGCCAGCACCGAGCCGGTGTAGTAGTAGTCATAGTTGCTGCGTGAGATCACTCCCGATAATCCCTTGTCTTCCATCGCCTTTGCGCCCACGGTCCCGAGGAGGTTTTCGTAGCGCCGCACCAGCGGATGCACGTTGGGGTTGGCCGGTTCCGCCGTCGGCGCGATGAAAATCCTGCACGGAAACGGACCGGTCTGGTGCTGGTTGTAGTAGAAGACCGGGAACCACTCCTCGTTCACGAGCCTGTTCGTGTTCCGCGTTTCCTGCAGGTTGGCGATGTGAGACTCGCGGTTGTTGTCATGCCCCGCGTATTTCTGGTAGAGGAATGGTGGTCGGCTCATCTCGAACGTTGTGCCGACATTTCCGTTGTACCAGTCGGCAATCATCGTCATACCGTCGGGGTTCGACCAGACCATCACCACGATCACGTTTTCGCGGATTCGTTGAGTGGTCGGGTCGTCTCCGGTTACCAGATCGTAGGCGAGCTGTACCTGCATGTTGGAGCCAACCACTTCCGACGCGTGCAAGCCTCCATCGATCCACACAACGGCAACACCCCCATCGGCCAGACGGCGCGCTTCCTCTTCCGATACGCGTCTCGCGAGACTGAGCCTGCGGGAAACCTCTTTGTGATGGTCGAGATTCGCCATGTTCTCCGCCGAGCTGATGACGGCGTACTTCTGGCGTCTGCCGAAGGAGGTCTGCCCGGCGTCAAACACTCTGAGGCGCGCGGTCTGACTCTCTAGCAGCTCGATGTATTCGGCTGCCTGCTCGTATGTGATCAGGTGGAAGTCCGCACCCACCTCGAAGCCGAGGAATTCCTCCGGAGATGTTACTTGAGCTGCGCTGAATGAAACCAAGAACACCGCGATCGAGAATACGCTCGCCATCAAGCGAAGAGCGGTGCGGCGGTTAGCGGTCATGCTTGTATCCTCCGACAGCTGAGATAAACGGTTGTTAGCGATCGTCCTACTGCATACCTGGAGGCGCGACCCTGCGCAAAGTCGCCTGCTCGAACGCAAAGGCTAGCTCGAGGAGCCGCGGCTCGCTGCACGCCATCCCTGTGAAGCTCACACCCAACGGACGTGGCTTTGCCTCGAACCCTTCGGGGAGCGGCGGATCATAGGAAGTCTCAATGAATCCGAACGGCACGATCACCGTCGGGTAACCCGGCTTGGCTGCGATGCCCGCGCTACTGGACCCCGGAAAGAGCAGCGCATCCAGCTCTAACGCATTCATTACTTCATCGATCCCGTGTTCGGCATTTAACCGCAGGTCTCGCGCGCGATCGGCCTCGTACGTGGCGCGGTCACCCTCCAGATCGATCGCGTCCGAGCGATCGAGCTGCGCCTGGCCGTATTTCAAAGCTCCGGGGTTTTCGTGGGCCAAATTCCACTCGCGGAGTTCGGTGAGCGTCTTGACCGGTGCGTTTTCGCCCAGCGTAGCCAACCACGCGTTGAAGTCCCGCTTCATGCCATAGTGGAGCACGCTGCTCCGCCACTGCACGAGTATGTTGTTATCGGGATCTGGGTCGAGGACGCTCGGGATATCGGCCGGGTCGACGATTATCGCGCCGTTGGCCTCGAGGATCTCGATGGCCTCTGCCATCAGCTCCCTACCCTCTTCCGATAATCTTCCGCGCCACCGGTCGGTGCCGGGCACCCTAACCGAGTCATAGTACGAGGCTCGCGGTATGCCGATGCGCGCCCCTTGTAGCCCTTCTGAGTTTAGGAACACTGTGTAGTCACCGTTTGCCGGAGGCTCGCACCTCTGAGTGGCCGGGTCATTCAGATCGGGTTCCACACCCTCCAGGGCTCCCAGCATTATCGCCGCGTCGGTGACGGTGCGCGCCATCGGGCCGGCAATGTCTTGATCGGCTGTGATTGGAATTACTCCGTAGCGGCTCACTCGCCCCACCGTCGGTTTGACCGCGGCAAGCATGTTCGCGTTCGACGGCGAAAGGATCGACCCCGACGTCTCGGTACCCACATTGGCGGCCCAGAAACTCATATTGGTGCCGATACCGGAACTCGAGCCGCCGACGCCCATTACCGGGCGCCCGTCATCGCGGCCTTCCCGCGGGTCGCGGCGCGGGTCGTACGGGTTGAGACCGTAACCTCCAATAGCGCTGTAGTTGCCCGGCATACCAGAAGCAATGAAATTCGCGAGTTCGGTCATCACCGTCTTTGCAATTATGACCGCTCCTGCCTCACGCAGATTCGTAGTCAGCGTCGCCTCGTACGGGGGCACGAATCCATCGAACGCGAGCGCGCCACCGGTGGTCGGTATGTCTGTCGTGTGCACGTTGTCCTTGAGTGCGACGGGAATGCCGTGCAGCGGGCCGCGTACGTTCCCTTCAGCGCGCTCCCGGTCGAGGCGGTCCGCCTCCTCGAGTGCGTGCGGATTGACCGAAATCACCGCATTTACACGCTCTTCGTACGTAGCGATGCGAACCAGGTGGGCTTCCACCAACTCGCGAGACGTGATGCGTCCTTCCTCCATCGCACGCTGCATCTCGGTTATGGTCGCCTCGACAACGTCGAACGGTTCCTCGCCGGCGGTGCAGGAGGTACAGAGCACAAACGCCACAACGAGGGCGGCGACGGCTGCCATTTGGCGCAGACGATTCTCTAGCAGGGCCATTAGCCAACTCCTTTACAATCGGATACCGACCGGGTATTGAAGCAGCCAAGACGCGCGAGGGGGCCACTACCCTCCAGCAGTCCTAGGCAACACTTCTTCCATATCAGCCACCACGTACACCATCACCGCTAGTGCGGCAACACACTCAGCCATCTCACGAGGATCCAGTTTGTCGATCGTATCGGCAGCCGAGTGGTGATACCAGAAATAGTGAGTCCCGTCAACCTGCAATCCCATGCCCGGCACACCTTCCCTCATGATCGGGCCGATGTCTACTCCACCGCCGCCGCGCGTTACGTCCACGCCGAGTGGCGCCAGGAGCGGCACCATTCCGGTGAGGATATCGAACGCTTCATCCGACCCAGTGAAACCGAGTGCGGTCGGTTTGAACACACCGCCATCCGATTCGATGGCCAGGACGTGGTTGTCGAGTTCACTCATATGTGCGTCACGGTAGCCGGTTCCACCGCGCACCCCATTCTCTTCGTTCACGAACATCACGGCCCGCACAGTGCGTCTTGGACGCAATCCCAACTCGTGCAGCAGGCGGACGGCTTCCCATGCGGCAACGATGCCGCCGCCGTCATCCATCGCGCCCTGCCCCACATCCCACGTGTCGCTGTGGCCGCCGACCACGACAACCTCTTCCGGGCGCTCCGACCCGACGATCTCTCCAATCAGGTTGCGCGACGGCGCGTCGGGGAGGGTCTCCGCATCCATCTCGAGGCTCACCACCACGCGCTCTCCCATGTCCTGCATTCGGTGCAGCATAGACGCGTCCTCGATTGTGAGGGCGGCATGCGGGATGCGAGGTACCTCGTCGCTGTAACTCATGCCACCTGTATGCGGCGTCTGCATCGAATACGGCGTGACCGACCTTATCAGGCTCGCAACGGCGCCGGCTCGGGCGGCAGCGATTGCTCCCATGCTCCGATACCGGACGGTTTCCCCGTAGTTGGTGAAGGGAACATCAAACAGCACGATCTTGCCCGGCGCTTCGGCGGCGCGGTTTGCAAGATCGTCAAAGCTGTCCACTACCAGTACATCTGCGGTGATCCCTCCGGGCGGTGTCCCCACACTCCCGCCCAACCCGAGCATCGGAAGAGGTTTTCGCCTCGGCTCTATCAGTGTCGCCGATTCCTCGCCGCGCACCCAGTGCGGTACCATTACAGGTTCAGCGTGGACGTTTTCCAATCCATCGGCAGACATTTGCTCGAGAAGCCAATCGAGAGCGTGTTCCAGACTTTCGGACCCGCTGAACCTGTGGCCGAACCTGTCGCTGAGTTCTGTGAGTTTGGCGAAGGCGGTGTTATCAGATAGGGCAGCCTCGATGATGCGGTTCGCTGCGTCTTGGTAGCTGGAGGCGAGTGAATGGTTTGCATTCGCAGACTGAGCACTCACCTGAGCAGGCGAAGCCGACCAGATAACTGTCAATGCTGCAACTACAACGAGCAGTTTGTTGATCAATGGTGACATGGGCAGATCCAGTGTCGCAACAGAATACGAGGTGTGGAGAGTTGTTCTTTCCGTCTTAGATAGTCTGGCGGTCACACGATGCAACCGCGCGTCGTCAAAAAAAGTCAGCGGCCGTCCGCACCCTAGAGTGCCAACAATACCGCCGCCAGTGCAACAACCGCTATTACAAACACCGCCAACCATACTGCGGGCCAGCTGCTCCGCTTTGGCCAAAGTTCCGGTTCCTTCGCGTTGCGATGCAAATCGTCCGGCGCCACCAGGGGTTGCATCCGTCTTCCCACGATCGAAGGTGAGACAGGAGCCTCTGCCTTTGCTCTCTCCAGATCGGCACAAGCTTTCGCCGCTTCGTGAACCGCCTTTTGAGTATCCGTCATCCTCTTCTCAGCTTCACGCTCTAATTGCTGGACACGATTTGTTGCTTCCTCAGCATCTAACATCGCCACTGCAGCTTCAGCCCTCGCCTCCTCTGCGTCCGCCCTCGCCTTTGCGGATTCTGCCTTCGCCTGCTCTGCGTCCGCCCTCGCCTTCGCGGTTTCTGCCTTCGCCTGTTCTGCGTCCAGCTTTGCCTTGCCTATTTCAAGCTTTGCTTTCTCGATTTCCAGCCGCGCCGTTTCGGCGTCCGCTTCAGCGCGTGTTGCCCGCTCTGTTGCTTCCTCTTTGTCTCTCTTCGCCCCGCCGGCCTCTCTCTTCAGTGCATCCGCCCGTTCT
>CAYTDU010000056.1:11293-14652 GCA_964436395.1 uncultured Gemmatimonadaceae bacterium
CTCTTTGTCTCTCTTCGCCCCGCCGGCCTCTCTCTTCAGTGCATCCGCCCGTTCTTGCGCCTCCTTGGCATCCAACTTCGCTTGCGCTACATCCAACACGGATCTTTCGACATCCGCCCTGGCTTTGTCGGCTTCCGACCGTGCCTCCGCTACATCACTATTCGCTAGCTCGACTTCTCGCGCTAACGTTTCGGCTCGCTCTCGCGCCTCTTCAGCGTCAGACTTCGCTTTTGCCACCTGCAACATGGCCTGCTCGACATCCGCCCTCATTGTTGCAGCTTCCGATTTCGCTGCGTGAAATTCCTGCTTTGCCCGCTCGACCTCCCTGTGCAACGCATCCGCCCGTTTTCGAGCTTCCTCAGCGTCCAGCTTCGCTCTTTCCGCCTGCGACATAACTCGGTCGACATCCACCCCAGCAATGTCGTCCACGGAGATGATGCACTGATAGCCCTGAACGCCACCGTCGGCATCGAATCTGAGCGTTGCGCCGAGGAATCCTTCAAACCAGCGCCCGGACTTTGCCTTGAATTCGGTTCGGACGTTTTTGACGGCGCCGTCTTCCTCTACGGCACGTTTGAACGCGTCAATGTCCTCTCGATGGAGGAAGAGTCTCCGCGCCTCGAGCCCCAGGAATTCATCGCGTGTGTACCCAAAGAGATCGAGAGCGCTGTCGTTGACCTCACACACGGTCCCGTCGCGTGCAGTGCAATAGACGGCGTCACGTGATATCTCGGACAGGCCGCGACGTTCATTTTCACCCTCCAGGAAAGCACGCTCGGTACGGCTCCGCTGCTTGACGTCTCTTGCAACTACGAGCAGAAAATCGCGATCGCCAAAAAGCCGCGGAGATATGGTCACCTCTACAGGAAACGATGTGCCATTCCGTCGGCGATGAGAACCGAGTACGAGTGCTTTTGGACGAAAAGCGTCACGGGTGTCTGCAACATGTTCAACTTCGCCGTCGCTGCTTTCGAGCGGGAACTCGAGGTCGAGATCGCCCACACCCATTTGCAGCAGCTTATCTCTACTGCACCGCAACCAGCGGCACGCAGTCTCATTAACGTCCACAAACCGGCCCGTGTGAGGGTCAGTTATGAAGATCGCTTCACCCGCGTGGTTCATAATATCACGAAACCGGCTCAACTCTTCCTCGCGCTGCTCTCGAGTCGCGAGCAGATCGGTCAGGTTTTCGTTCTCAGATGAGAGTTCCGCGATCTGTGATCTCAGAGTATCGATCTCGGCCCTGAAATCGCCTTCATTGTGTTTCCATTCGGTGATGTCTCGAACGAAGACCGTGGCGGAATCCACGCCGGACTCGCCATGATTGGGGCTGACTCGACAGCGGTACCAGGATCCAACAGCTAGAGGAGGGTTTCCACAGCACACGAAGGATTGCGGTTCACTGAAGGCGAAAGCGTTCTCGAACGATCGGATGATGTCTGCCGCAAATTCCTGGGCGAAGAAGCCCAAAATCGCGCGGCCAACAACGCCGCCAACCGGGGCCCGGTGATCTGGGAAACTGGCATGTAGGACCGTACTGTCCCGCTTCACCACGAATACTATGTCTGACTCGTGACCTTGCCGTCCTATGCCGGCGGCAGCATGCGTATCTTCTTCGCCGCGGTGGGTGACAGGCCCAAAAACCCCACTAGCTACGTAGCGGCCACCCGCACTCGAGCGGTGCGTGCCGCTGCCCCAACTCCTTTTGGTCCTCTCGTCAGCACCTGATTCGCTCATAAAAATTCCTGCACTGAACAGCCAAGCTCTTCGTGAGGTTTTTTATCTTAGCACTCCTTCTCCTCGAACGCGAGGGGAGCCCAGTTGCCGCAGAAGCGCAGATCGTTCAGGCCGTAGACGAGTACCTGCGCAAACGATATTGCGCTGTGGTTGCCGGAGCGTTACTTGGTATGATAGTGCAACTAGCACAACCACCAACCAACACCGAGCACAGCGAGAACATGGTAACTGACACGGAATTCCCGGCATCCCATTCAGAGCAGGCACCAACGCAATCGGAGCAATACGACGAATCGGTTCATATCTCACGCATTCAGCTGATACTCGCCGAAAAGAGGACTTCACTTGCCGTGATGCGAACCGGAATCGTGGTGTTCACGTTGCCGATGTCCGTGATGACAGTGTTGATCGCAACTTCGCGGTACTACGATTTTCTCGAGGCCTACCATCTGCTGATCCCGCTCCTAGTGCTCTGCGCAGGTTTGGTGGTGCTCGCGGTCTACTTGGTCCACAGATCGATCGTGCGCATAAGAAAGCAAGACGTGCTAATCCACAAGATCAAAGAGCAAGACCACCGAATTGCGGATTTCCTCGGGGATGGTGTGTAGAGGAAGGCTTTAATTTCGTGCAATGGGAGAAAAAGATGTCGTCGGAGCCTCTATTCATATCAGATTCGTACCTGAGAGAGTTCAACGCCGTTGTTGAACACATCGATGCAGAAAACAATGCAGTGGTTTTGAACCACACAGCTTTCTTCCCCGGCGGAGGGGGTCAGCCGTATGACATGGGAGTTTTAACAATTCCCGGTCGAGAATTTCTGGTCACCAAGGCAAAGAAGAAGGACAATGATATCCTCCATTTCATAGAAGGGGGCCTTCCAACCAAGCATGCTGAAGTTTCCGCCAAGATCGATTGGCAGAGACGTTACCACTTAATGAGAACACACACGGCTTTGCACATCATGTGTGGTGTTATCTGGCGGGACTATCAGGCCCACGTTACCGGCGGCAACATGGAACCACTGAGAGGACGGCTCGATTTCGAGTTTGAGACGTTCAACGTTGCTCTAGTGAAAGAGATAGAAGAGAAGCTCAATATCGAAGTGGATGCAGCCAGAGACGTAAAGGTGAGAATCCTACCGAGGGAGGAAGCGTTTCAAATTCCCGATCTGATCCGTACCAAAATCAACCTGCTGCCGGAGAGTCTGAAGGAAATAAGGACTATCGAGATTGTCGGTTTGGACATTCAAGCAGACGGCGGTACCCATGTAGCGAATACGAACGAGGTGGGCCCAATCAGGATAGTCAAACACAAGAGCAAAGGACGCATCAACAAACGCTTGGAAATCGCCCTTGAGCCTACGGTAGAGCCTTAGCGCCGATACCTGAATTGCATGGAGTACTTCCGCTAACAGCGACAATTGATTCGAACCGCTCGGCAATTAAATGCCAATTGACCGCACGTGTCGAACTTTCCCTTGACGTTTCCTTGAGGCGGCGACCTTCGTCCGTCGGCTCGAATCAGTATGCAGTGTCATTGAGGTTCTGAAGCGATCCGTGTGAAAGAGACATTGCCGAAACCTCTCGTTGCCAATCCTCTGAAACAAATGCCGGAGCAACTAC
>CAYTDU010000057.1:0-14582 GCA_964436395.1 uncultured Gemmatimonadaceae bacterium
CCTGATACGGGCGACACGGTATCGCCGACACCAGCCAAGTTCGCGGGCGCGTTGATGGTGGCTGCTGCCATCGCGTTGCTGGTCTGGCCACGAGCCGAAGAACCGGCAACCTCGCAACCGATTGCGCAGGCTCCACCCACCGCAGTTGAACCGGCTCCTGTGTTGCCCGAACCCAAACCACTGCCAGTTAGGGACATCGAACCTCCAACTCGTGTTTTCCAAGCACAACTCGAACCGCCGCCGCGTCAGGCCCCCATAGCGCAATGGGTCGCACTCCCGGAGTGACCTGGGCGCACTTTCTAACCAAGTAGCCCTTCGATAACTTCCGCCTCCTATGGCGGCATCGCTCGATTTCGACTCTGCGTACCGCGCCTTGAAGCGAGAGGCGCCTGCACCCGTCTACTACCTCACCGGCGACGAGGAACTCCTCAAGGAGGAAATCATAGACTTGGTGCTCGCTGCGACGGTCGATCCCGCGAGCCAGGATTTCAACTTCGATGTCCGGATGGCCGGCGACCTCGATGGAGAGAGCTTCCACTCTCTGGTCGAGACTCCGCCGATGTTGGCGGAACGGCGAGTAGTTGTGGTCAAGAACATCGAGCTGTGGCGCAAGAATGCAAAGGTCTGGAAGGTCGTGCACAGTTATCTCGAGCACCCTTCTCATTCCACGGTGTTGGTCATCACACACGGTCGTGAGCAAAAGCCGCTGAGAGAGATAGTTTCCAGAGCAGTACATGTGGCCCTCGAGCCGCTCAACCACAAGCGTCAGCTACGGTGGATCAAGCTGCGTGCGGAGCGCTCAGGATTCGAGCTGAGGGACGATGCAGCAGAGCACCTGCTGAAGGTGGTGGGAGGAGACCTGTCATTACTCGCTGCCGAGGTCGACAAAGTCGCATCGATAGCAGCCGATGGAGAGCTGGTCGGCGTTGACGAAATCGTTAATCTGGTTGGAGTGCGACACGGAGAAACCCTCCACGACTGGATCGAAGCCGTGCTACTCCGTGATATTCCTCGCGCCGTCTCCATTTTGCCGACAGTGCTCGCTGCATCTGGTGTTACCGGGGTGCGCATAATTGCCACGCTTGGCACAGGGCTCATCGGAGTTCGTTTGGCGCGTGCGTACCTGGACGACGGGAACTCTCCTGCTAGAATCGAGGGTACCATTAGAAAGGCAGTACAGCGAACCAAGACCGGCTGGATGTTCCGCGACGCCAAGGATCCTTACGGGCTCTGGGCACGTGCTGCCGGTGTCTGGAACGCCAGAGAGATTGACGCTGCACTTCGAGCCGCCTACGAGTGTGACAAGGCACTCAAATCTACGACGGTCAGTGACGAACGCGGCAAGATAATGGAGATGGTATTGAAAATGAGTCGAATCGAGGTGGCTGCATGAAACGCTTAGTCCTCTCTTTGGTGCTCTTGACATGCCTGGTTTCTCAGTCGAGCGCCCAACAAGATTCTCTGCTTCAAGATGCGATCCGCCTCGCCACCGAGGGTCAAGCTGATTCAGCCCGCTCCCTCACGAGCGCTTGGATTGCCCGGCTCACCCCATCCGATTCGACGTATCCGGAGGCACTGTATGCCGCGGGCGTGGTTGCCGGCGACATGGAAACCGCGCTCAATTACCTGCGCCGCGTGACCATCGAGTATGCCCGCTCCCAATGGGCGGACGATGCGCTTCTACGCATGGCTCAATTGGCGTTTGCTGAGGGTCAGCTACGGTCTTCGATCAGGTCGGCAGACAGGATCATGCTCGACTACCCATTCAGTGACATTCTGGCAGATGCTGCGTTGTGGTCGGGCCGCGCTCACCTCGAGCTCGGCGAGCGCGACGAAGGATGTCCGCTGCTGGAGCGGGCGATGGAGGCGGCCCAAGACAACTTCGAGGTGGAGAATCAAGCCAGGTACTTGTTGCAGCGGTGTCCATCGGGCGGCGCGGCCGCGGACTCACCCGGAAGAGAAGACCCTGCAGCGCAACGCGGTGGCCAAACAGTCTACTCCGTTCAGGTTGCGGCGGTACGGTCTGCCGCCGCCGCAGATGAGCTGATGCAGCGGCTGCACAGGGAGGGGTACCAACCGCACGTCGTTCGAGACGAAGACGGACTCCTCAAGGTCAGGGTCGGGCGGTTCCCGCGCCGGGTCGATGCGGATGCTCTACTGGCCGAGCTGCGCAACAAGATGGGCGGCTCTCCGTTTGTGGTCGAGGGATCGTGACCAAGGACCGAAGTAAGGAATCCGGTGCCGACACACCACTGATGCAGCAGTACCGCGCCATAAAGGCGCGCCATGCAGATGCGATCCTTTTCTTCCGCATGGGCGATTTCTACGAAATGTTCTACGACGACGCAGAGTGCGCCGCCCGAGAACTCGGAATTGCTCTCACGAGCAGGAACAGCGGCGGTGCCGCGACTGTCCCGCTAGCCGGTGTCCCCGTCAAAGCCGCTGGTGATTACCTGCGGCGGTTGGTAGAGCTTGGTTTTCGCGTGGCCATTTGCGAGCAGGTGGAAGATCCAAAACACGCCAAGGGTGTCGTGAAGCGTGAAGTAGTCGAAACCCTCACGCCTGGCGCGGTGGTCGCCCAAGATTGGTTGGACAGCTCACGCAACAACTTCCTGGTAGCAGTCCAACCGGGCAGCCCAAGTGGCATCGCCGCCCTGGATCTATCTACTGGCGAGTTCGTGCTCGAAACTGTTCCGGCACCTGACCTTGCCGCAACCATCGCGCGCTACGGTCCGAAAGAGATAGTAGTGCCGGAGGATTGCGATAGGGCGTCGTTGCCTGATTCCGCGATGTATACCACGCGCGACGCTTGGGAGTTCGACGCGTCGCTCGCGGCGGACGATCTCAAACGACATTATCGGCTGCATGCACTGGACGGTCTCGGTATAGAAGAGAGCGACACACCTGCTCTACGAGCGTCCGGGGCTCTGCTCAAGTACGCGCTATCCCTTCAACCAACCGGGCTGCCGCAAATAGGCTACCCGTCGGTGAGACGCGGCGGCAGCGTAATGCCGCTCGACTCAATGACCAAACGCAACCTCGAGCTGGAGCAACCTCTCAGAAGCGATGGCCCCGGTGGTACCCTGCTCGAAGTAATCGACAAGACTGTTACGCCAATGGGCAAGCGACTCCTGCGGCAATGGTTGCTGGCCCCACTCAACGCCGTTGACCCGATTGTCGAGCGTCATGACGGGGTGGCGGTTCTGGTAAACGACACCCGCGGCCGAGAGCGTCTCCGCGATGCGCTCGACGGAGTTCGTGACATGGAGAGGTTGGTCGGCCGCGCCGCGGCCAATCGCGCTTCCCCACGCGACGTCGGCGCCCTGCGCGATTCACTCGGTCGTCTTCCTGACACCAAGAACTCTCTCGACGGTCTCGGTGAACGAGACAGCAGCATGATGTTGACCCGCATCGTCGATGAGTTCGATCTGCACACAGATTTGTCCGAACGCCTGTCGCGGTCGCTGGTCGACAGGCCGGGCACTTCCATTGGCGACGGCGATTCATTCAGATCCGGCGTTGACCAAGCCCTCGACGAAGCGCGCGAGCTTCGAGATGGAGGGAAACGGTTTATCGCAGACATTCAGTCGCGCGAAAGGGAACGCACCGGCATCGCATCGCTGAAGGTCGGGTACAATCGAGTGTTTGGCTATTACATCGAGGTGACCAAGGCCCGGCAGCACGCTGTCCCCGACGATTACGAACGCCGTCAGACGCTCACTAATGCTGAACGGTATGTCACGCCCGAACTCAAAGAGTACGAAGCGCGCGTTTTGGGTGCAGAGGAACAGATTATCGCCCGCGAACGCGCATTGTTGGACGAGCTTTGCCGAGCGGCGGCTGAGCGACTCACGCTGCTTCAACGCACGGCTCGCCTCCTCGCTGAATTGGACGTACTCGCCGCATTCGCGGAAACCGCCGTGCGCGAACAGTTCGTTCGCCCGACGATAACCAATGACTACACATTGGATTTGCGCGGCTGCCGCCATCCGGTAGTGGAGCGGATGCTACCGCCGGGCAAGTTCATTCCCAACGACGTCCACCTAGATGAGGCGGCGAGAGTCATTCTGCTCACCGGCCCGAACATGGCCGGTAAGTCGACTATACTCAGGCAGGTTGGGCTTGCGGCAGTTTTGGCTCAAATCGGTTGTTTCGTGCCGGCCAGGGAAGCAACTATGGGAGTGACCGACCGGATATTCACTCGCGTGGGAGCCAGTGACAACCTCGTTGGCGGCCAATCTACGTTCATGGTAGAGATGAGTGAGACGAGCGCGATCCTCCATGCGGCTACCGCACGCAGCCTAGTGTTATTGGACGAGATCGGCCGCGGGACATCGACCTTTGACGGGGTAGCCATTGCCTGGGCTGTAACGGAGCACCTACACGACGGTACCGGCTGTAAAACGATTTTTGCCACACACTACCACGAGTTGACACAGCTCACTGACACGCTTCAGCACGCGCGCAATTGGAACGTGGCGGTGAAGGAAGTAGGCGACGACGTGGTGTTTCTGCATCGGCTCATAGCCGGAGGGTCGGATCGTTCGTACGGAATACATGTAGGCCGCTTGGCAGGACTGCCGCGCGAGGTGGTCGACCGAGCATGGGAGATTCTCTCGCTGCTCGAAGCAGGGCATCATGTTGCCGGCAAGAGCGTGCCTCCGCCACCCGATGCCACGCAACTGGGCCTGTTCATGCGGGAGGAGCACGCAGTCTTCCAGGAGCTACGTAAGCTCGATCCGAATACACTGACACCGATAGAGGCATTGAGTCGGTTGGCCGATTTGAAACGCCAGATGGAGGAGTCTTGAATAGAGTAGCCCTTATCTGCCCTTTGCTCATGACCGCATGTTGGTCTGGGCAGTCATCCCCGGAGGACGAGCAGGCAGCCGACGTAGAACGAGGATTCGAGATGCCGGTGGCAACGAACGCCGAGTCGCCCGTCTTCTATCCGGTGGAGCTGTTTGAGCAGGAGGTCGAAGGCTCGGTTGTATTACGTCTGTTCATCACAGAAGACGGAACGATCGTACCTGAATCGACGCAGGTGGCCGAAACCAGCGGCGTCGCGGCGTTGGATTCTGCCGCGGTCGCCGGCGTGGCGGAGATGCACTTTGCTCCCGCTCGCAGGAACGGCACTCCGATAGCCACATTGTTCCTGCAACCAGTGCACTTCAGGCATCCCGAGCGATCGGGGCTCGGAGACCAGCCGTGAGTGGTGAGGGATATTTCATTCTCTCTGCCGAGACGACGTTTTCTGCGGCTCACCGGTTGCCCGATGCGGGCGAGTGCGCGCAACTCCACGGTCATAATTGGCGCGTCCGACTCAATGTGCGCGTCGACGAAACCCAGCTGGACGGAACCGGCATGGGCATAGATTTCCGGCTCATCGAAGAGGTCGTGCGCGCGGCGGTTGCCGAGTTCGATCACGCATACCTGAACGATCTCAAACCGTTCCAGGACCGTTCGCCAACCGCTGAAGTCATTGCCCGGGAGATCTGTCGACGCGCCCAGAAGTTGCTCGAGGAGTCTGCACCCGCGGTTACAGTCGCCGAGGTTGAAGCCTGGGAAATGGCTGGATACCGCGCAGCATACCGTCCCTCATGAGTCGCATAACCATCGTCACCGGAGGTTCGACTCCGGAACGCAATGTGGCGTTCGCGGGAGCAGCGCAAGTCGTCCAGGTGCTGCGCTCGGCCGGCCACTTTGTCAGCGTGATAGATACAGCAACAGGAGCATTGGCAGCATCGATCGAAGCGCAATTGCTCAAACCCGACGTTGGCCGGCTTCCACCCACCCAAGAGGAACTCAGATCGCTTGCCGAGCGAGAGAACCTCCGGGACATTGTGCAACTGCCAGAACTACGGCTGGCTGACGTGGTATTCCCAATCCTGCACGGGCGTCAAGGTGAGGGAGGGGAGCTACAGGCACTTTTCGACGACGCTGGGTTGCCGTACGCCGGTTCCGATTCGGCGGCGAGCGCGTTGGCAATGGACAAGAACGCTTCCAAACAAGCATTCTTCGCCGCCGGCATTCCTACGCAACCCTGGCTTTTGTGGCCGACCGACACCGATTCCATCGACGAGCTCGGCTTTCCGCTAATTGTGAAACCGTCGAAGGTTGGATCATCGGTTGGGATTTCGGTCGTTCATTCTCACGAGGACCTCAGTGCCGCCATCGACCTTGCTACGCTCTACGACAACGATGTGATTTTGGAGAAGTTCTCACCTGGCCGGGAGCTCACGGTAGGCGTACTCGGCGATCGAGCTCTGGCCGTGGGTGAGATCCGGCCCAGCCATGAGCTGTTCGACTACGAGTGCAAGTACACACCAGGAATGACCGAAGAGGTTTTCCCCGCACGAATCGACGCTACCAAGCGCAGTCTACTGCAAAACCAGGCTCTCGCGGCACACCGAGCACTCGGATTGCGCGATTTCTCCCGCGTCGACTTCAAAGAGGATGCGAACGGGGTACCTCAGTGCCTCGAGGCAAATACCCTCCCCGGTCTCACGTCCACCAGTTTGCTGCCACAATCTGCGGCTGCGGCCGGTATATCGTTTGGAGATCTAGTTGAACAAATCTGTTCGATGGTTATCAGTAGGGCCCAAACGGGGAACAAAGACTACCCCTGAGGTAGTAGATTCAGTTGTATGCAGTTTCACACGTCATATGAATCGTCACCGCGTCGATCGCCGTATTCGCTAACGCCGTGGGTCAAAGGCCTCATCATGGCCAACGTGGTCGTGTATTTCCTCACGATCACGATTCTGCCAGGCCCATGGGTGATCAATCTGCTGGCGTTTCATCCCAGCCAGTTGGGCCTGCGTTGGTGGACGTTTCTGACCTACATGTTCGTCCACGATGGGTTCCTTCATCTGCTCTTCAATATGCTGCTCCTCTTCTTCTTTGGCCCGGCAGTAGAGGAGCGCATGCGTGGATCCGGCTTTGGTCTGTTTTACTTCACCTGCGGGTTCGGTGGTTCCGCGCTGTCGTACATCGCGGCCTTCTTCTCACCATCGCTTCCGATTGTCGGAGCGTCGGGTGCGGTGCTGGGCGTTGCGCTTGCCTTTGCAATCCATTGGCCAAACGCACCGATCTACATCTTCCCGCTCCCAATGCCGATCAAGGTGAAATGGCTCGTTGCCTTCCTAGTTGTAACCAACCTCATGATGGCAGGGGCAGGAGCGGAAACAGGCATCGCCTATATGACGCACCTTGGTGGCTTGTTGTTTGCTTTCATCTATGTGACGTCCGAAGAACGGGTGATGCAGCGGGCGAAACAGGTCTTCTACCAGCAGCGCTCAACTCAGGAACCCGCGTCGTCTAGACGAAGGGAATCGGAGACGAACAGGGAAAAGGTGACTGCCGGAAACGTGCCGCGAGCCGCCGCTCAGAAGCAGCAGGACGATCGCAGTGCTGCCATCGATCGCGTGCTCGATAAGATCTCCAAGGACGGCATTGAAAGCCTAACGACCGAAGAACGCTCGCTTCTCGAAGAAGAGAGCCGGCAGATGCGCAAACACTAGGAACTCGGGGCTTGTTTGTGTGCGCACGCCTTCCCAAATTGGGGGCGGCGTTTCATGCTAATCGACCTCGTTCCCGAATTCCTCTCCGCCCTCGAGGCGAAAGATCCAATGGCGGCGTATCGCCGCTATGTAGACGACCACCTCCCGGTACTGAAGGCCTATTGGCATAACTACATCATCGATCTCGACAGCCCACATGCCGAGAGTGTGATCGAGCGGAGTGTTGCGGCCGATCGCAAAGACCTCCACACGATGCTGCACGATTTCGACATCGCTGCAGCCGCAGAAGAAACGATAGCTCGGTGTGAAGATCTGTTCGATATCGACTGCGCAATTGATGTTTACCTAACGGTGGGTGTGGGTGGCGCGAACGCCGGAGAATTGGTGGTCGCTGGACGTGGCATTGCCTTTGTCTGCCTCGAACATTTCACAGGCAAGGCAAATCCTTCTACTCTTGGACTTGGTCTCAAACCACAGCAAATATCGCTTTGGCTCGCGCACGAGATTGCACATGCGGTCCGATACCTCTCACCGAAAAGCAACAGCGAGATGAAGAGGATTGTTGCCGAAATGGGCGGCTACTATGACTACTGGGAAACGGGGAGTCGAGCTTCCTTCCGCGAGTTGATAGTGAACGAAGGGCTCGCCGTGGCTGCGGCCCGCAAGGCCGCTCCCGGTTTCGAGGCTTGGGATTACTTCGGCTACGGTCGCCGTCAGTTCCGCCGGCTTCGTGAGCTCGAGGCGTTTCTCACTCACCACCTTCGCAGCGAACTGGACAACACTGGCCTGGGGTACCGACTTCGCTACCTGGCGGGAGGGGCAAACCCCAACCAACGGCTCGTTGGCGGCAAAGTCATTCCCGAACGGGCTGGTTACTATCTCGGTCACCGAATGGTCGAGAACACGGTGGCGCAGCTTGGCCTTGCCACCTCGTTGCGCACTGAAGCAGACGCGTTCGAAGAGTTCGAAGACCTCGCTGCCGATCAGACCGCCTGAGAACGCAGCCGGAAAGGATAGAGATGGCAGGAGCGCAAAGCGCGTCGCAAGACGAGCGCCGCGCAAATCACGCTTTGCGCGAAGTGCTGGACGAGTTAATCGACCACGTTCGGGATCTCTCGAAAAGACGAGACAAACTCACGCAGGACGAAGTCGAATATTTCCAAGAGCGGCTTCAGTGGCTCACCGATGAAATCTGTCACTTGGCGCTACGAGGCAGCTCCGACGAAGGTTAGCCTACTTGCCGACGCAAAAGCTGGCAAACACCTGGTTCAACACATCTTCCGGAGTAACCAACCCGATAACGCTTTCCAGCGCTGTGATCGCCGCGCGTAGATGGGTTGCGGCAACCGCGGTTTCAACCCCGCCCGACCGCGCGGTTCCAAAGTTTTCAACTTCCGTAAGGGCGTTTTCCACGGCAACGCGATGACGTGGCCTCGTAATGAGTGGCTCGCCACCCAAGGTGGATCCACGCACCATGAACATCGATTCGACGAGCGCGCTACGTAGAACCGATAGGCCACCACCGGTCGTCGCCGACACCATTATTCCGTCGGGCGCATCCCGTCCACCCGGCAAGTCCGACTTCGTGCGAACAACGAGACACGGCTTCTCGCGTCGCTTGATGAAATCCGGCACTTCGGCCACGTCGCCCGAAGATTCGCTACAGTAGAGCACTATGTCGGCCTTTGCGAGGTACCGGTGACTGAATTCGATGCCAAACCGTTCGATCGCCTCTTCAGTGTCGCGGAGGCCTGCCGTGTCCACTAGTCTGAACGGGTAGCCGTCGAACGTGGCTGGTGCCTCGATTGCATCTCGGGTGGTACCCGGCGATTCCGTGACGATTGCGCGGTCTGATCCTAGTAGCGCATTGAAGAGGGTGGATTTGCCGACGTTTGGTGACCCGGCTATCACGGCGAGCGCACCGTCTCTCAACCGTTCGCCGGCTTCGGCCGTAGACAACAACTCCGACAACGAGTCACGCACTCGCACGATCGCGGTTTCTATTGTCTCTGGGTCGATCGGCCCGCTGTCCTCCTCGGGAAAATCGATCTCGTAGCAACAGAGTGCCTCGAGTTCCAGGATTTGCTTGCGCAGCGCATCTATCTTGCCCGAGAGAGCGCGATCGAGCTGACCAAGCGCAGCCTTGCGCTGCACCGGCGTTGTCGCCGCCACGAGATCACCAACCGCCTCAGCTTGCAGGAGGTCGATCTTACCATTTAGGAGTGCGCGCCGCGTGAACTCACCCGGCAGCGCCTCTCGCGCACCAGCCCTCAACAGCGCTGCGAACACCTCCCGAGGCACCAACACCCCGCCGTGCGTGGATATCTCCACCATATCCTCGCCCGTGTAGGACTCAGGTCCGTCGTACGAAAGGTAGAGGGCTTCGTCCAACAACTCACCGCTGACCATGTCCACGATTCTGGACTTCCGCGCAGTTCGTGCGGGCTTCGTCGCAAACGGCTTCAGAACGGATGCAGCCACACGGTGAGCGTCGCGACCCGATAGTCGGACAAGGGCAATCGCCGACTGCCCGGGTGGCGTTGCCGGCGCTGCGATTACGTCTGTGAGCATGTTAGTAAGTTACGCGGAGACTACGGATCGGGCTTCGGTTTCTTCTTCGGCAGTTTGCCGGCCTTTGCCATCCGCTCTCTTGCGATCAGCCATTGCTGCGGCAGACTCGCAATATTGCTCACGGCATAGTAGAGATTGAGGCCCGATGAAAACTTCATGAACAGCACCGTAAACATCACCGGCATGAAGTAAACCATCATCTTGGTCTGCGGCGTCGGTGCAATACCCAGCTGCCCCAGCTTGGAAACGCCGAACATCGATATGCCCATCACAATGGGAACGATGTACAGGGGGTCGGCGCGGGAAAGGTCAGGCAGCCAGAGGAACGGAACGCCGCGAAATTCAATGGTCTCGCGGAACACGAAGAAGAGAGCGAATAGCACCGGCATCGGTAGCAGCATCGGCAAGCAGCTACCAAGGGGGTTCACCTGGTGCTCCTTGTACAGCTTCATCATCTCCTGCTGCAACCGCTGCGGGTCTTGTTTGTAACGCTCCTGCACGGCTTTTATTTCCGGCTGGATGGCCTGCATCGCCATGGAAGACCGCATGGCCTTCTGGTTCAGTGGCCAGAGCACCACCCTTACCGCCAGCCCGAACACAACCAATACCCAGCCGTAAGCAAGATTGAAAGTCTCGTGCATCCACACTAGGATCAGTGCGACCACTTTGGCTATCGGCTGAATGATGGGCCGCAGGAACCACCCGTAGGGGTTCATGTCCTCCAGGTCGTGGCCGATCCGCGACAGACGTCTGAATTCCTGAGGCCCTAGGTATACAGAGTGCCCGAACCTACCGCCTGGAGCCGGCAGTGAGATAACCAAGTCTGCCTCTGTCTCATGACGACCCGTTCGCACTCCACCTGTCATTACGGCGCCGCCGATGCGTGGCTCCCCCTCATCAATGGTCAGTACCACAGACGTGAAATAGCGGGATTTCATCGCTACCCATTCGAACGGTCCAGGCAGAACGGTGCGCTCGCCGTAATCGAGCGAACTGAAATTGGTCCGTTCGGACGACCTGCCCTTCACTACCGTGGCGTAGTTCCGGAAATCCCACACACTATCGGCTTCCACCAGCTTCAGTCGCGGCCCGAGGTTGACGAGCACTAACGCTGCATCTATCACGATGCCGGCGAACTCGCCTCGCACGTCGAACCAGTACTCGTCCGAACTGAACGTCTGCGTGATGCGGACGGTAGCCGCGTTACGCGTAGCGACCCACTCTAGCTCCGCCTCTTGCGTCGTCACGTCCAGCCGCGATCGTGATGGTTCAAAATGCCAATCTGCCAACGAGACGGTATCATTGCCGAATACCAAATCGTACGTGAAAAACGCCGAATTCTCCGGGATCAACTGTGCAAGCCCGGATTCTCCTGGAGCGAATGTCCTGTACGCCTTCGGTGTCGCGGATATGAGCCGCATGCCCCGACTGGAAAAGACGTATCTATAGAGATCAGACTCTACGACCACCGTACGTTCGGTTACCGTATCTCCTGGTTCTGTCTGCGTCTCTGCCGGTGTCTGCGTCTCTGGCGTTGCCTGCTCTAGGGGCGCTGGCTCAGACACAACGGGTGTGGAGTCTTCGACAAGTTCCGGCGCGTCACGTTCGGCGATATTAGAATCAACAGTGGGTAAGGAAGCTTGCTGCGGCGCTGGGCGCTGCGGTGGAAACAACAGCGACGGTATAACCGCCACCAGCAACATGAGACCAACAGCTAGAGCTATCTTTCGATCCATCTTCCACTCACTAAGGAACTGGGTCGAAGCCACCGGGTCTGAACGGATGGCAACGAAGAATCCGCCTGAGGCCCAGCCAACATCCTTTTAGCACCCCGTACTTCTTCACCGCTTCGAGCGCATATGTAGAGCACGTAGGGTAGTAGCCACAGGGAGAAGGCAATGGTGAGGCCAGCACCTGGTACGTTCGAATTAGCAGGATCACTACGAGTTGTGCGCCGCGTGAGATTCCCCGGAAGAGTCCAACCAAGACCCCAACCACCCCTCCAACTCGGCGGTGAGATCCACGAAACCGGCTCGATAAGCTGCTGCTCGAGCCCTGATCACGAGGTCGATCGCCGGAACTGACGGAAGAATGCGCCTGCGCACTATCTCCCGTACCTGACGCCGCAGCTTGTTCCGGGCTACCGCTGAGTTCCCGAAACGCGGAACTACCACCCCCAATCGGGGGTGATTCAGCCCGTTCGGAAGCCATGAGAAAAGGAGCGTTTTCGTTCGGTGGCGGCGTCCACGTCTGACCACCTTCTGGATTTCTGAGGCTAATGCAAGACGCCGACTCCGAGAGTAACCCTCGGAAGTCAAACTTGTGCGTGTTTTGTAGGCACGCACACAGCCAGCTTCTTGCGGCCCCTCCTGCGGCGCCGGTTCAACACCGCTCGGCCCCACCTTGTCTTCATGCGAGCGCGGAACCCATGTTTGTTTTTGCGGCGGCGATTTCGCGGCCGATATGTCGGTTTCATCCTACTCCCTCACTTGCGGCCGTGTAAGCTAGTGGCAGCTTGTATCTAGGGCAAGGTTGACTTTTCCACATCGCAGAGATAACATCGGTCGCCCTTGACTATAACCCACCACCCAGCAGCCATAGATGGAACTATCAGTCACAGAAACCTGGCAACGTCTGGTTGACGAAGCACGGCACGTCCTTCCCGATGCTACCGTTCGCACGTGGCTCGAGCCTATAGAACCCATCGCTCTCAGCGAAGGCAGGCTGATTGTTGGAGCGCCTGATCAGTTCGCGGTGGAATGGAACGAGTCCAAACACGCATCCGTGCTGACCAGAATCGCCCAGGACGTCCTTGGCAAACCACTCGATATCGTGTTCCAGGTACAGGAGGAGCGGGCGCAGCGTCCTCAGATGGACTTTTTCGTCGCTCCAGCTGGGGAAATTGGCGCCGCGCCGAGTTCCGGTTCCACTCGCCCTCTCAACGAGCGATACTCTTTCCGCACCTTCGTGATCGGAAAGTCGAACGAGCTCGCCGCGGCGGCGGCTCACGCTGTGGCGGCCGCTCCAGGAAGAACCTACAACCCTCTGTTCATCTACGGCGCGACTGGGCTGGGTAAGACTCACCTAATGCAGGCAGTGGCACACGCAGTACTCGAACGCAAACCCGAGAGTCACGTCACGTACATGGGCGCTGAACAGTTCATAAACGACGTGATCGAGAGCATTCACGGGCGCAAGATGCCCGAGTTCCGAAAGCGTTACCGCGAAGACGTGGACATCTTCCTGGTAGACGACGTCCATTTCCTGGAAGGCAAGGAAATGACACAGGAGGAGTTCTTCCACACCTTCAATGCTTTGCACGAGGCTGGCAAACAGATCGTACTGACCTCAGACCGTCCACCGAAGGAAATCCCCGGCCTCGAGTCCCGTTTGGTGAGCAGGTTCGAGTGGGGCATGGTCGCCGATATCGGCCAACCGGACCTTGAGCACCGTATTGCCATTCTGCGAAAAAAGGCAGAGCAGGACCACCTCGAACTTGCGATCCCGGATGATGTACTCCGTTTCATTGCCGAACATGTACGCAGCTCTGTACGTGAACTCGAGGGCTGTATCATCAAGTTGCTGCTCTATGCGTCATTGAAACACCGTGAGATCTCGATCGAACTAGCTCGCGAGGCACTGGTCGACAAGATCAAACAGGGTGCGGCAACGGCCGATTCGTTGCCGCCGATGCCGAGCGTGGACCGCGTGCAGGAAGTCGTAGCACGGCGCTGGGGAGTGACCCCGGAAGGGCTGCGCTCTAAGGCTCGCACAAAGACCCTCACCGTGCCGCGTCAAGTTGCCATGTATCTCGCGCGTGATCTCCTCAGCATGCAGTTGGTAGAGATCGGTCAAGCCTTTGGCGGCCGCGATCATTCGACCGTAATTCACAGCCTCGATAAGGTAGAGCGGTGTATGAAAGAGGATCGACAGTTCAGAGACCGTGTGGATTTCGCTCGCCAGGAGCTAGTTGCTCCCTAGGGAACTGGAGCGGAAATCATGTGGACAAAATGGGGGCCGTTAGCATCGACACTAGACTGTCCACGGCGATTCAACATCGCTTACAAACAACCAACATCAAGCGGGGTCGGTAAGCTCCACACTGGCAATTGCTTGCAGACTTTATGAAGATTTCCTCTGTCTCTACTACGACTACTATTCATATACAAGTAATATAGAGTAGTTACTTCTTAAGCACTTGTGGAGAAACAATGAAGTTCACAATCACTCGAGAACGATTCCAGGAAGGCCTCCTCGCTGTAGCAGCTAGCGTACCCGCAAAGACGACACTCCCGGTGTTGTCGAACGTTCTCGTTTCGGCTTCCTCTGATGGCGTGCAAATATCTGGCACGGATTTGGACATAGCGGTGAGCACCACCGTTCCCGCGGAGGTCGATGAAGAGGGCTCTGTTACGCTGCCTGCCAAGAAGCTAGTTGAGATCGTCCGCGAGTTGCCAAGTGCGGCAATAAGAATTACTGGAGCAGGTG
>CAYTDU010000058.1:0-12471 GCA_964436395.1 uncultured Gemmatimonadaceae bacterium
GGATTTCTCAGCGTGTTCGGAGTAGTATGCGATGGCGCGTTTTTCGAGATCGCATCCGATTCCAATCGCCGCCATCTCGAATGTGCCTGTCTTGAGTGATCTCTTGAACTCGTCATCGATGATAGCGTGCGAACCGCCACCGACCTCCGCGGTGCTGACTGCGCCGAGGTCGAGAGAACCGGTGTCAAACAAGCTCTTGGCCTGAGCTTTGAGGACGGCAATGTGCAGTTCTTCGTCCTTGGCCAATGATTTGAAGATCCCCTGGACAGTCGGGTCGGTTGCCGTGGTTGCGGCGTGGGTATAGAGTTGGTGGCCCTTCACTTCCGCGAGAAGAGCTTCCTTCACCACCTCCATCATGGCAGCCTTGACGTCGTCAGTCATCAATAGTCCTTTAGCTGGAGTCGCTAGCTGGTGTGCCGAGAATGCCATACCAGCTTGTCTGTCGCGGATATGAACAACGATAGATGGTTTTGCGATTGTTGACAACGAGAGTGCACCACGCGGTCATTCCAGCCCCAGCCTTGATTCCCTCCAAGCAGGCATCTCGAAGTATTGCGTTGAAACTCTGCTGTCTAAGGAATCCGCCTTCCTGGTGTCCGCGGCGCACCCGCGGTCTCCAGGGCCTCTTCGAGTGCGGGAATTTCGGTGTCGATAATTGCCGACAGATCCCGGCGGAATAACGAGAACTCATCAGTGGCGATCTGCAGGCTCCGTCTCATGGTTGCTGTAGGCTCCTGTCTGGTGTTCCAGTATCCCCAAATCGGGTTGCCTACTCTCTCGCTTATCGAAGGTGCGGATGACTCGTTCAGTCGGCCCCTGGCTTGGTCGCCCCAGAGCCGCGTCTGCAACTCTGCAAGTCTCGCTTCGAGCTCATCCATCGTCGTGAATAGCGCCGCATCTGCACCTGGTGTCTGCAACATCGCCGCGCGCATATAACGGAGTCGTTCATTCGCCTCGCCCAGTTCCTCGCCCGCTCCATTGATGCGCCGCATGAGTTCACTTGCCTCGAGTTGGAAAGCTGCCACAGCATTGAAGTCAGTTCCCGGCGGCGCTGTGGGAACAGCCTTCACCTCGAACTCTTGTGCGGAACCGAGCGCCTGAACTCCAATACTCGACACCAACGTCAACTCGACGCTGTACGAACCTGGTGCGACCATCGGACCCTGCGGATCGGATGCCCATGGAGGGATGAACCCGGGTGCTGGAAAACTCACGGGATCGGGCGCCGGCCTGCGCAGATCCCAGCTCGCGCGATGCAACCCTTCGCTTGCACTCCCCCTCACCCATCTAACAGGTGAGCCCGAAGCATCTCTTATCAGCAACAGCACCTGTGGAGAACTTTCGAATGATTCCTCCGCGAGAGCTTCCCAACCAGGGAACGGGATGTCGGCGCCGGCTTCACGCAGCTCATGTTCGGAGGAGCGGCGAGCCTCGCGAGCGGTTTGAGGAACATCGGCCACGTAGTACGTGAACACTGCTCCAAGCGGAGGGTTGGGCGCCGTGTAGTCGTCGCTTCCGAGCGTGGGTTTTCCGCGTGCCTGCATCGGCTCGTTCGGCACGTACCACCAAGCATCCCGTACGGGGAATACCGCGCTCCCGCTGGTCAACGCACCCGCTGAGATCTCACGCAAGGGGGTGTAGTCGTCGAGGATGTAGAAGCCTCTGCCAAACGTGGCACCAACCAGATCCTCGTCGCGCCGATGGATCTTAATGTCTCGGAAGGCGATGGTTGGAACACCTGCGGCAAGCTTGACCCAGTTGGTTCCTCTGTTGGGTGAGAAGTAGATCCCGAATTCGGTGCCCAGGAAAAGCAAGTCGCGGTGTTCGTGATCCTGTTGGACTGCCCAAACGATCGTGCCTTCCGGTAGGTCTCCACTTATCGAGGCCCAGCTCTGCCTGCCGTCAGTACTCTGGTATACGTAGGGGTTGAAGTCACCGGCCTTGTGTGCATCGGCCACCACGAAGAATGTGTTTGCGTCGTGCAAAGACGCCTCGGCGTCGTTGATGAACGAAAGCGGAGGCACGCCGGGCAGACTTCGCGTGGCGTTCCAGGTGGTCCCGCCATCCTGAGTGACCTGCACAATCCCGTCATCTGTGCCGACCAAGATCACGCCTTCTTGGACGGGTGACTCCGTAATCGTTGTGATGGTGGCATATCTCGACATTGCACCGTTGTCGTAGAGGGCATCCACGCTCCACACACGATCCATCAACTCCAACTCGTATCGATTGCGGTTCGTGGTTAGGTCACCGCTGATCGGAGTCCAAGAGTCGCCACGGTCGTTGCTGCGCCATACTCTCTGCGATCCGAAGTAGAGTCGGTTTGAATTGTGCGGGCTCACCAGCATGGGCGAATCCCAGTTCCACCGCTCCGGCGGGTCGCCGGGAGCCGGCTGCGGTTTGATGTCGATTGCCTCTTCGCTGCGCTTGTCGTGGCGCCAGATGTTTCCTTGCTGCGTCTCGAGGTAAAAGACGTTGGGATCGGTTGGGTCGAATGCCACGCCGTATCCGTCAGAGCCCATCGGAACGTACCAGTCGCGGTTTCGTACTCCCTCGATGTTCATCGTTCTGGACGGGCCGTATAGCGTCCCTAGATCTTGAGCGCCGCCCAGGATGTTGTAGAACGGCTCCGAGTTGTCGAGGGCAACCTTGTAGAACTGCGATACGGGCAGATTCGGGAAATGGCGCCAGGTAAGGCCGTCGTCGAACGACTCATAGAGCCCGGCATCTGTGCCACTCAAGAGGTGGTTCCCGTTTTTCGGGTCGATCCATAGGGCATGGTTGTCGCTGTGTTTCTCGCGACCTGTACCCAAATAGTTGAAGCTTTGCCCACCGTCTCTCGTCACCTGGTAGAACACATCCATCTGGTACACGACATCAGGGTTTTGCGGAGACGCCTCGATTTCTTGGTAATAGTGAGGTCCGGTGCCGCCCGAGGTGTACGAGTTCTGCCTTTCCCAGCTTTCTCCCTTGTCCTTCGACCGGTAAAACCCGCGTTCATCCGCGGCCGCCTCGATAGTTGCATATACCAAGTCAGGATTCGCGGAGGTGACGGCTAAGCCGATCTTACCCATGTCGCCGTTCGGAAGGCCCCGAATCATCTTGCACCAGCTCTCACCACCATCCATAGACTTGTAGATGCCTGATTCGGGACCTCCTGCCAGCAGCGACCAGATATGGCGGCGGCGTTGATACGACGCCGCATAAATCACATCGGGATTGCCGGGAGCAAACTCGGCATCCGTCACACCGGTGTTCTCGTCGATCTCGAGCACGAGATCCCACGTCTCGCCGCCGTCGGTCGTCTTATACAATCCACGATCGCCGCCTGCATTCCACAGCGGACCCTCGGCCGCGACGAATACAACGTCGCTGTTCCGAGGGTCGATCAGGATCTTCCCAATGTGTTGAGATTCACCTAGCCCGACGTTCTCCCACGATCGTCCCCCGTCTCGGCTACGATACACGCCGTCTCCCCAGCCGACATGGCGCCCGCTGACGTTTTCACCAGTTCCCACCCATACCACATCCGGATTGTTGGGATCGATCGTTACGGTACCGATCGAGTAGGAGTCCTCGTCGTCGAACACCGGAGTCCAAGTGACACCAGCGTTGGTAGTCTTCCAGAGCCCTCCTGATCCGACCGCCACGTACCACGTGCTCGATTCCGCCGGATGCACCGAAATGTCGGCAATACGTCCACCCATCACTGCCGGTCCGATCTCGCGCAGCTTCAGCCCGGACACCGCACCCTCAACCGCCTGTCGATCGAACCCCTGAGCGGTTGCGTTCCAGCCCATGATCAATGGTGCAGTGAGCATCATGGAAAGAATCAGTCGCATCGATCTTCTGAACATGGTACTGCCTCCCAACAAACGAGATTCTAGTGAGTGAAAGCTATGCCGATCTTAGGGGGAACCGCGCGGATGCGGCGGTCGTTCGAGCTAGACTACATACGGGGACGTGTTTTGGTAAGGGGCGTCCCAGGATGCTTGCTCTGGAGCAACGCATGCACAAAGGGCTACCTTCTTTCTATGAGCGAGCGAGCTTTCCGGTTCGCAGTTCAGTCCCTCAACGATCCAAAAACAGATCAGATGTGTTCGCAAGGAGGCAGTGCATGAAAGTATCGAAATTCGTTTTGGCGCTGATTGGGATGTTCGTCCTTTGTGCCGGAATACCCGAACTGAGCTTCGCTCAGGATCAGGAGGTGACCCCCGCTCCGGATCGTGGAGAGCAAGGAGAGGGACCGTTCGAGCGGCTGATAATACGCGGCGCTACCGTCATGGATGGTACCGGCGCTCCTCCTGTGAGCCCGGCCGACATTGTGGTCGAGGGCAACAGGATTGTTGAAATTCGGGTCGTGGGCGCACCGGGGGTACCGATAGACAATGATAGGCGCCCGGGAGACGCAACCCGGGAATTGGACGCGACAGGAATGTACGTTATGCCCGGTTTCATAGATACGCACGTGCACTGCGGTGGTGTACCCAAGGCGCCGGATGCCGAGTACTTCTACAAACTGTGGATGGCGCACGGCATCACGACAGTCCGCGGTGTTCCCTGCGCGGGCTTCGACTGGACGATGAGCGAGAGAGAGCGCAGCGCGAACAATGAGATAGTGGCTCCCCGTATGTTTGCCTTCTTCACGGCGGGAACTGGCTGGGACGAAGGGCCCGTGCACACACCCGAACAGGCACGGGCATGGGCTCGTTGGGCGAAGCAGGCCGGAGTCGACGGAGTCAAGATCTTCGACCACCCGCCCGACGTAATGGCAGCTCTGCTAGACGAGGCAAACAAACAGCACCTCGGATCCATGGCACACCTGGCACAAACGACGGTTGCGGGAGTGAACGCGATCGATGCAGCGCGCTTGGGGCTTCGCGTTTTGACACACTTCTATGGGCTGTTCGAGTCACTGTACGAGGACTCAGATGTACAACCGTGGCCCGCCGAAATGGTGTACAACGACGAGTACCACCGCTTCGGTCAGGTTGCTCGGCAGTGGAATCTGATTCACGAGCCGGGCGGTGAAGAATGGAACGCCCTGATCGACGAGTTCTTGGAATTGGATTTCATTCTCGACCCGACGTTCTCAATCTACGTGGCGGGCAGAGATGTGATGCGTGCTCGGACGGCTGAATGGCACGAGGATTACACACTGCCGTCCCTTTGGGATTACTACCAGCCAAGTCGCGAGAACCACGGGTCTTACTTCTACGACTGGACCACCTGGGATGAAGTGGCGTGGAAGATGTTCTATCGCCGCTGGCAGGAATTCGTTGATGACTACAAAGACGCCGGCGGTCGAGTAACAGTCGGTTCGGACGCAGGCTTCATCTACAGCACATTTGGTTTCGCGAACATTATGGAGATGGAGTTGCTCCAAGAGGCCGGGTTCCATCCGCTCGAGGTGATCCGCGCTGCCACTCTACACGCGGGTGAAAGTTTGTACGAACCGCTGGGGCTGCGGCCGGAGATAGGTGTGATCCGACCTGGCTACCTCGCCGACTTCGCGATCGTCGGAGAAAACCCGATCCAGAATCTGAAGGTCCTCTATGGCATCGGTACTCCGAGGCTGAACGACGAAACCGGCGAAGTCGAACGTGTCGGCGGTATGCTGTATACGATCAAAGACGGCATCATCTATGACGCCAAGGAGCTGCTCGCAGACGTCGCTCGTATGGTCGTTGAGCAGAAGCGGGAGCGGGGGATTTCGCAACAGTAGATGAAGCGGTAGGGTCGGGGAGCGGGGAGCGGCTCCCCGCTCCCTTTATTCAACCCACCTGAAACTCTCTTCCCAAACCCCTCGTATAGGCATTCTATATGAATCTCGTATAGAAATCCTATAGGAGGTCCCGTGTCTGAAGGGCAGTCCAATCTGGTCCGCGGAACGCTGGACATGCTGATCCTGAAAACACTCTCGCTCCAGCCCATGCACGGGCTTGGCATATCGCGCCGTATCGAGCAGCTGACAGACGGTGTTTTCGATGTGAAGCCGGGCTCACTCTTTCCTTCGCTCAAGCGCATGGAACAGGAGGGATGGATTGAAGGCGAGTGGCGAGAATCAGAGAATCGGCGCCGGGCCAAGTACTACACACTGACCGCTGCCGGCCGCAATCGATTGGGTGAAGAAAAGCAGAATTGGGGCCAGGCGGTTATGGCCATCACCAAAGTTTTGGAAACTGGTTGAGGCCCGTCATGCCACTGCTACCACGGATCAGAAATACATATCGGTCGCTTTTCCGAAAGCGAGAGTTGGACCGCGATCTAGATGCAGAGTTGCAGAGTTACGTGCAGCTTCTGGCTGAAGAGAAGATCAGGGAAGGGAAGAGCCAAGACGACGCATGGGCCGCAGCGCGCGCAGAGGTCGGGAGAGTTGGGGATGTGAAGGAGAACGTACGGGAACAGCGGTTGGGAGCATCCATCGAGACGTTCATTCATGATGTGCGATATGCCTTTCGAGGGCTCAGGAAGAATGCTGGTTTTGCAGCGACAGCGATTCTGATTCTGGCAATCGGGATCGGTGGCAGCACGGCTCTGTTCACCACGATCCACTCGGTCCTGTTGCGCAGCATTCCCTACGACTCGGCAGAGAGCTTGGTCGTCGGAAGGAAGACGATTCGTGGCGTGCAACGTGGTCCGGTGTCCCGAGTCAACTACCTCGACTACAGGGAGTTGAATCAAACATTTGAGCAGTTCGCAGCGATTTCCTGGGGAACAACGGAAGTCACGATGACTGGAGGGACGCGCCCGGCACTGCTGCAGGGGACAGCTGTTACATGGAACCTGTTCAAAGCACTCAGAGTTGAGCCGGTGCTCGGCAGGTCGTTCACACTCGAGGATGAGACCACGGGCGACGGAAGAGTCGTCGTCATCGACTACGGCGTTTGGCAGAGTCGCTTCGGCGCCGATCCGGATGTGGTGGGTAGTACAGTCCATCTCGACGGCACTCCATACTTTGTCATCGGGGTGATGCCCCAGGGATTCCGGTTCCAGTTCGACGTAGACGTCTGGCTCGTCATCAGCGACAATTTCCCTGTCGATACACGCCGAGATGCGCACAGCCTATTGGCTGTAGGTAGGATGAAAGATGGGGTTGGAATCGAGCAGGCTACAGCGGATCTGGGTACGATCGCGACGGGGCTTGCGGAAGCATATCCCGAGGCCAATGCCGAGAAGAGCATCGTATTGACGGACCTACATCAGTATCTGGTGCGCGGAGTGAGTTTGAATCTGCGGCTGTTGATGGCAACGACAGTCCTCGTACTGCTCATCGCATGCGCGAACGTGGCAGGCCTGCTTCTGGCAAGAGGTGAGCGGCGTATGGCTGAAATTGCGATGCGCGGCGCATTGGGGGCATCGAGGCTCAGACTCGTAAGGCAACTCCTGACAGAGAGCGTTGTGTTGACGTCAGTTGCGGGGGGGCTGGGAATCGCTGTGGCGTGGAGTCTGCAGATTGGTCTACTGCATCTTCTGCCCATGAGCGGGCTCGGGTTTGATAGCCCAGTACTCAACTCGGCCGCATTGAGTTTCACGTTGTTCGTGTCGCTGCTGTGCGGTGTGATTGTCGGAGTGATCCCCGCCTTACGTGGCTCGGCGCTGCATCCGGCAAGACATCTGGGCTCCACCAGAACCAATACACTGAACGTACGCAGTAGGCGGTTGCAGAGCGGTTATGTCGTGCTCCAAATCGCAGTCTCGATAGCGTTGCTCGTGGGATCGACGATGTTGATCAGAAGCCTTGCGCAACTATCTGCCGTTGACCTTGGCTTCCGAGCACACGGTCTGCTCTCGGGAGAAGTCAATGTCCAACCCGACAGGTACCCCACTTCAGAAGAACGTGCGCAGTTCTTCGCGTCTCTACTCGATGAGGTAGAGGCCCTGCCCGGAGTGGAGTCCGCAGCGCTCACGAGCAAGATGCCGTTGCGTGCACTCGGTACCGATTGGCCTGCTTGGCCTGCCGATCAGCCGCAACCACCAAATCAGGACGCATTCATGCCCATGGCTCGCTGGGTGAGCCCGGGTTACTTCGAGACCATGGGAATGCCGCTTCTCGGCGGTCGAGACATATCAGTGTCTGACGACGCCAACAGTTCCCCGGTGATTGTGTTGAGCGAGTCGGCCGCCCGGGGGGTCTTCGGCGACACCGACCCGATCGGGAAAGAGCTTCGAGTCGCATTTGGGCCGATTCAAGACCCGATTCAAGTGATCGGCGTGGTAGCCGATGCTCGCGTGAATGGCCTGCGCAGGATTCCCGATGCGGCGATGTACATGTCCGCCAGACAGTTTGGCGCTACCCGTTTGTGGCTGGCAGTAAGGACGTCTGGAGAACCCGACCGCCTCGTGGTCCCAATAAGCGAGCTGATCGAACGGAAAGACCCGGACGTAGTCTTTTCAGACCCGCTCAGCATGACCACCGTGGTGAACAGTTGGCAGTCGGGCTTTCGGGTGGTAGTGACCGCATTGGCTCTGTTCACTGCTGTTGCATTGACGCTGACTGTCGTGGGGCTCTATGGAGTGTTGGCTTACAACGTGAGTCAACGCACCAACGAAATCGGCATCCGCCTCGCAGTTGGTGCATCTCGTAACACACTGATAGGGATGGTTCTCCGCCAGGGATGGAAGATGGTCGCACCAGGGCTCGCGCTCGGTCTGGCGGCGGTGTATCCGGTGACCTTGTTGATACGGCCGCTGCTGTTTGGGGTTGAGCCCCTCGATCCACCCGCGTTTGTAGCCGCCTGCGGGCTGATCGTGGTTGTAGCGACGCTGGCTGCGTACTTGCCAGCCAGGAGAGCGGCACGGGTCAACGTGGTGGATGTGCTAGGACAACAGTGAGGGGCACTCTGCGTCTTCAGAGGACCCCCGTTCTGGCATCCAGGATTCCTTGGGTAATCTGTGAATATTTGCCGCGTGTCAGGGCATTGGTGCGAGCGTGTGGTGGCCGAACGAAGACCAGCAACCCGACGAAGTGGACAGCATTACCATGACCCTCGCTTGACTGATTTCCCTCTCTCGGTTTTTTTGTGAAATCAGCGCGGCGGTACCATTCTGCCTACCAAGCCGCCTCAGCAAGCACCGGTATTTCCGAGTGCCGTCGCTACGTATGTGCCGTCTGTATCCGGCCAATGACGAGGTGCTATCATGATTGAAGTGTATGACAATGAGGTAGGTGTGCTCATCGGCACGGTAACTGAGGAACAGCTGCAGTTATTGATCGACGAGCTAGAGGAAACCTCGACCAAGGATCAAGACTACTATCTGGATGAAGCAATGCTGGACATGTTGGAGGAAGCGGGTGCTGACGATGCTCTCATGGAGCTCTTGCGCGGCGCTCTCGGTGACAGAGAAGAAATCGAGATTCGGTGGGAGCGTGTGTAGGCAGCTGATGCCAGAAGGAATGTCCCTGCACTACAATCAGTAGGCCAGTCTGATCGGATCTAGGCGGCTGCGTCGCCGTCGGGAGCGAGACTCTCGATGTGTGCCAGCACGTCTGCGGCGATGCTGGCACCAACTTGGTCTTCCTCGTCCACAACCGCGTGTGCACCTGCGACATCGAGCTGCCAACGGTGCACATGGTAGCGGGCTCTGACAACGATGAAGGCCTTGGGTGCCAGTGCACGTACGCGCTGGACCACGAGGCGGGCGGTCGTGGGGTCGGGCAGAGTGACCACAACGGCGACCGCCGTGTCCACGTGGGCTCGCTCGAGCACTTCCTCTCTGGTTGCATCACCAATGTAGGTGTCCAGTTCGTACGCCAATGCTGCATCGGCTGTGCCCGGCGTCATCTCGACGACGACGATCTTCAACTCGGGATCACCCATTACCGCCTCAGCCACACGTTGACCGGCAGGCCCAAAGCCAATGATCACAATGTGTCCCGAGAGCACCTCACTTACGTTCTGGCCCCCGCGGCCTCCCGAAACGGTTTCGCACGTGGTTGACCTCCGGCCTACCACCAAGGCGAGGCGCGGTGCCGCTGCCACCAGATAGGGTGTGACGAACAAAGTGACAACCAAAGCGGCCACGATAAGGTTGAACATTTGGGGACCTATTAGCTGCCCCTGCTGAGCCAACGAGGCAACAACCAGCGAGAACTCCCCGACCTGAGCCAACACCAAACCTGTCGCTAGGGCCTGGCCGAGCGGATACCTGAACAGGCGCACGATCCCCGTCGTAATTGCTGTCTTTCCCACCACCACCGCAGCGACGACTCCCAATAGGAGGTACCAGTTTTCGGCCGCCCACGCCGGGTTGGCGAGCATCCCTATCGAGCTGAAGAAGAGTGTGACGAACAGCGTGCGCAGTGGTACGATGTCGGCGCGGATCTGCGTCGCGTAGGGGGATTCGGCCAGCAACATTCCAGCGAGGAACGCGCCAAGCACTGGCGAAAACCCGAGGGCGTGCGACACCCAAGCTGCTCCGATGGCCGTCGCGATCGCAAGCAGGATGGGAATATCGCGATCCCGAGCGGCTGTTCTGGCATTGAGGAGATGTGGTAGGATAAAGTTGAGAAGCAGGTATAGTGCAACAACCAGCAAGATGCCCAATCCGATAGCGCGACCGATAGCCCATCCAACCTGTGAAGGTCCGCTTCCTCCGCTGAGGATCGCGACCATCAACATGATCGGTACGACCGCGATGTCTTGAAGGAGAAGTATCCCCAACGCGTCGCGCCCGTGCATGGAGTCGAGCTCAGCGCGGCCTGAAAGGAGCCGTATCACAGCAGCTGTGCTACTGAGTGCGACTGCCGCGCCGATTGCCAGAGATGCTGATGCATTGAGACCGAGGGTGATGCAGAGCACAGTGGTGATCGCACCGGTCAAAACCACCTGGAGTGTGCCACCGCCAAGCGCTATCGGCCCTACAGACCTGAGTTTGCGCCAGGAGAACTCCAAGCCGATCGTGAACAGGAGCAACGCCACACCGAGTTCTGCTATCGAGGCAACCGCCTCGTGGCTCGGCAGTAGGTTCAGCGCGTTGGGGCCAAGAAGTGTACCGGCAAGAAGATATCCAAGGAGCGGACTCTGTTTGAGACGATCGAAAATCCCGCCCAGGGCCATCGCTGCGAGCAGTAGTATCAGTATGTCTAGAAGTGCCGTCCAGATATCCAAGTGACCTCACTCCTGATCCACGCTACACGACAGCGCTCGCCGTCCAACTTGTGCCGCTTCGGGGAGATTCCCGAGGGCTCACACTCTTGTTTTCCCCTCGGCATCATACTGGCTGATATCATCCGGCGTCAACGGGATTCTGAGCTACCGTCACTGGAGTGATGGAACTCCGCCAACGTCGGCACGGTATCATTCATGATCGTGAGGTGCTTCTGCCTTGTAAGGTGTGTTGCCATGAAAAAACGACTGATCTTTGAACTACCGGTCTTAGGTGCGATGTTGGTTTTCGCGAGCGGCTGTGCGACGCATGCCGAGGGCATTACCCCGGATTCACCCACTTCCCCCGACCGAATCGTTCCCTCTGAACTGTCCGATGTAACCGCACACAACGCATTCGACATCGTTCAACAGCAGCGCCCGCAATGGCTCCGAATGAGGGGCCCCACATCCTTTCTGGAACCAGAAGGCGAATTGCCGGCAGTCTACGTGGACAACGTGAGGTATGGCGATCTCGAGGTCCTACAGGACATCCCGGTCAACGAGATTCTCGAGATCCGATACTGGAGCGGTCCTGAAGCCACGAACCGATGGGGAACTGGTGTTGTTGCAGGAGTGATCGAGGTGATAAAGAAGGTCAAACACTAAAAAGCGGTGGCCATGGCTTGTTGCCATGACCACCGGTTGTGCTACTTGTACATCCTTTCTTACCGCTTGCCTCAGTTCCCCGGAGGGGCCGCAACCGGTCCAAACGTGGTCCAGTTCTGCGCCAGCACCCGGTTCATATCGTGAAGGCAGGTGATCTCCGTCTCAACTAGGTTCCCGTCCACATCATAAGGACTCGCCGGCGAGAAGAAGTCCATTTCCGTCTGGGGCGGGATCATTGTAGGCACAAACGGGCTCGTTCCCGTGTCACCCTCGTTGATATTGGGATTTGTATTTATCTCGTCTTGACCCATGGGAAGTTTGATACCCAAATCCGTCATCCTGCGTCCCTCGAGCATCATCATCTCCTGGCGAGCCAGGAAGAGAGCATGCAGCAGGGATTCGGTTTCACCAACGGCGATTGCCCTGATGCTATCGGCGTCCAGCGATGTGTACGAGACCGTGGGGGTACTGACGATCCCAGGCCGCGTTAACACCAAACCCGCTCTGTAGGGGCTGCTGTCGTCGGCACGAATGACGATGGATGCGTCGTGCGGTCTCTCAGACATGTCGTCGTTGAGCCTCGGATCGTTGTCGTCGAAACTCTCGAAAGGTCTCGAGAGAGACAGCTCCACAGCTTGAGCGATCCGTTCACGACCACCGGCCCAATCCCCTTGTGAAAACGCCACTTCGGCCAGTATGAGGTGCATTTCCTCGG
>CAYTDU010000058.1:12481-14520 GCA_964436395.1 uncultured Gemmatimonadaceae bacterium
TGTAGATCGGCGCTTCGCGAGCGGTGTATTTCGGATCGAGGAAGTCCAGGCGCGGTAGCGGCTGCATCTCCTTGATCGTACGCTCATACAGGAACAGGTAAGGACCGTTAGTCACCGTCGTCGGATCGTAGCCGACGCCAAAGGCATATGCTGGGTCAGCCGCCAGTACGGCGTTCGCCGCTGTCTGAGCTGCGCCTGCGTTTCCGGCGAGGTGATTGGCGCGGGCTAGGGCCGCCGTCGCAGCGTTTGCAAACTCCGTACCCGCTATTGATTGAGCGGCGGCAAGTTCACCTAGTGCAAGGTCGAGCAGTGCTGCGCTCGAAATCGGGGTCCCGTTGGTGTCGATAGGAACCGCAACGAACCGCTCCGCCATTAGGAGATATGCCATCCCCCTGTAGTACCGAGCTTCTCCAACCTGCTCGTCTGTTGCGGTTTCGTCGTCCGGCACGATTTCGTCGAGAACGAAATCACCCAGGGCGCGTAGCTCCTGTAGCCACGAATACGATCTACCAAGCCGGTTTGTGGCATCCGGTGTAATCCGCCGTGGATCGTCAAACACCTTGTCGATCCCGGTGCCGCGAATCTGGTAGTTGTCACTTACGCACTCCGGATCAACCGGGTTAATGGCTCTGGCGTATTGAGCCCTCAACCCCGGCAGCAGGGCCGCCGTGGGTTCCAGAGATGCCGCCAGGTCTTCGTCGGTTGTAGCAGGGTTTTCGACCGCCGTGGGATCCAGGTAGTCACAGCCGGCCAGGCCTAATACTGCCACAGCGGCTAACACCCAACCGGCGCATGATCTTTGTTTCTTTGCTTTAGTCATGGCACTTCCTCTTGTTTCTCCTGAAGATTTCGGTTGTTGGCCGGTTGTCATTAGAAGCCTACTTCCACACCGAACCTGAACTGGCGCGACGGGGACAGCGTGACGCTCGACTCACCGCCGAGTGCCAGGTTCCCACCCGAGCGGACACCATTGAGTTCGGGGTCGATCATCGGATTCTTTGACCAGATCTTCAGGTTCCGGACGCTGCCGTAAACCACGGCTCTGTCGAAACCAAACTTGGCAGCGAGATCCTGCGGAATGTTGTATCGCGCCGAGATCTGCCGCAGCTTCAGCCAGTCGCCGTCGAGCAGTAGATCGCTCATGGCGTCGCTGTACCAGTAGGGACCGAGCTCATTGCCGTCTTCATCGTACTGAATCGGCCACTCGTAGCCCTCTTCCACGATATTGCGGCGGAAGATGCCGTTGTACTGAGCCCATGCAGAACCCCAGTCGAATACCTGGTGACCGGTTGCCCAGTCTGCACTGGCAGAGAATGTAAGATTGTTGAACAGAGTAACGGTGGTGTTGAAGCTACCCGTCTTCGTTGGAATTGGGCTTGAACCCTGGAATGCCAACGAGTCGGAATCCAGGAAGCCGTCACCGTTCGAGTCGTACGGCGTCCTGAGACGCCACTCGCCTACTGGATGGCCCACTTCAACGTACTGAACGTCGCGGGAGCCGCCGGGCAGGAAAAATGGTGCTTGACCGCCGAGGTCGGTGACTTCGTTATCAACCGTATTGTAAGTTGCGCCAATGTCCCAGCGGATGTTGTCGCTGTTCAGGACTTTCAAGCTCAACTCGGTCTCGATCCCGGTGTTGGTGATCTTCCCTACGTTGCGGAGCTGCGCTCCAAGACCGGTGACCGGCTGCTCTGGTACGAACATCATGGCGTCGCTAGTCTTGGCATCGAAGTAGGTGAAACTCATTGAAACACGCTGGTCCAACACAGCTATATCCACACCTGGCTCGATCGTTGTCACGACTTCCGGACCCAGATCTGTGTTGCCGGGGTTGTCGAACCGCGCTGCGCTTTGACCACGGAACGCTGTCGCAGAAAAGGAGCGGTCGCGCAGGAAGGGCTCAGGAAACTTTCCGGTCTGTCCGTACGCGAAACGCAACTTCATCGTGTTGATGAACGCACCGAGAGCCTGCTGGAAGAATACCTCGTCCGAGAGGATGTAGCTGGCTCCGAGCTTCGGATATGCCTCTACCTGAACAT
>CAYTDU010000059.1:0-14335 GCA_964436395.1 uncultured Gemmatimonadaceae bacterium
GATCTCCTGCTGGGTGCGCAGCATAATCTCACCGCGTTGGATCTGACCGCGGATTTCCCCGGCAAGCCACTGAGGGCTGATCTGGACTGATCCCTGGATGACGCTGAGAATCGGCAGCCATCGGTCGAATTCGCTTGCAGGTGCTCGGATTATTACTGTCTCCTTGTTGCCCCACATCCCTGCACCCATCTGACCCCAGTTCTCTATGACTGTCATCATCTGCTCGCGATATCTCTTCCCGCCCTCGGAATACGATATTGTGGCAGTTGCCGCATCGTAGCTGAAAGTGGTCTGCATCGGAAATGCCTGTACACGCTGCAGGTAACGCTGCGCGAGCCTCGGAAGACTCCGCTGTTCTTCGACCTGTGCTCCACTTGCTTGGGGGTGCAAGCTCCGATGGGCAACCTCTTGGAGGAATTGAGCTGCCGGCATTATCGGCCAAACGGTCATTCCCTGATAGTTGCTGCCAGGAGGAAAAAGCCCCATTTGACCGGCAGGGGAATGCCGAGCATCGAAATAGAGCATGTCAGGAGGCCAGTAGATCATTACCGTTCCGTCAGCGTCACTCTGTACGGCGAAATCGACCTTTGCCGCGATCGACTGTGCGGGGCCGCCCTGCATTGTAGGGTCAACCCGCATGATACCACCCCTGATATCCCAGCCTTTGGGAACCAACAGAGTGAACGCTTGCTCTCGCGGCTCGGCGACTCGTTGAAACACGACGGTCTCACTCGGCTGCCCGCTCAATGGGAAGGTGAAGAGGAACAACACCACAACAAGCGAAAAGGTGATCTCTTGCTGACGCAGCTCATGCCACATTAAGCGCTCTCCTTGTCTGAGACTCAGTACCCAAGTGGATTGAACCAACCTAAATTGGCGTTCAACAGCAGGAAGGCTAGGATCGCGAGGTTGACGGCGATGCCGATTCGTGATTCGGGTACTCCGAGCACACAGAGGATCAAGGAGAACACCGTCACGAACAACGCGAACGGTTGCCACACTTCGAACCGTCCTATAACGAGGGCCCCTGCGACAAAGAACGCCAACGCAGCGAGTAGCCAGAGAATTCCGATCAATCGTATCCCGAAATGTCCGACATCGAGTTTACCGTTCAAGAGCGTTGTCTTGTACGGTGCTTCGTCGAGTGTCGCGATCTTCCATGGAACAACGAACCCAACCGTATGAGCGAAGCCGTGAACCAACAGCAGAAGCGCCAAAGCGTATCGCATAACTTCTCCGAGAAGACACGAACGTGGGTAATCATAGTGAGTGGGCGACGCATTGAACACCGGCAAGTACTTGGCACTGTGCAGCCGAACAGGTAGCAATTAAGTTGTTCCAGCAACCAATGCCGCGGGGCGTGGCGCAGCCCGGTAGCGCGCCTGGTTTGGGACCAGGAGGTCCCGGGTTCAAATCCCGGCGCCCCGATTGTGGAATTGTTGCGAAAGAGCAGGAGAGCACCATGGTGTTCATTCCAACGGTGACCTACGTACCGACTCCCCCTACGCAGGCGTCTCTCGAAGCGCAGGAGTTGGCTCGTGATATCGAAGATGCGATTGTCAGGTATCAGGACGAACACCCCTCAGTGCGGCAGCAAGACGTGCAGCAGGCATTGCAGCTTGCTCGCTCGAGGGCCGGTGCAGGCTCCGGTCGGCGGCAGGAGATTGTGGTCGCCCTGATTGTGGGGCTGACTTTGTTGGCAGGCCTTGGGACTCTCTTCTTCTTTCTGCGCTAGCTACGACGCGACGGTACGTTGCTTATCCGCGCGGTCGTACGGTATTCGTTGATCGAGCCCTACTGAACTCAGCTACCGCATGTCCTGGGCATCTCGCCCGCCTTTGAGCTCTTCTCTCAGTCTATCGAAGTTCCACGCAATCGCATTCAGGATCACGACTGTCACGGCACAGAGAATGGCAAATACCGCGATGAGTATTGCGGCAAACCAGAGAACCTTCTCGAGGGAAAGTTCCGCGAAGTTCACCGCGAGCAGTATGAATGCCACGACCATCAGGACGATGCTGTAACGTTGCATGCGGATTGCAAGAACAGCTGGCGGGATCACGTATTTGCGCGGGATAACAACTCCGGGGCTTGCCTCAACGGTCGGCCTGGTCATAGCTATTCCTCTATTTAGAGAGTACCCCAAGGTTTGAATATCCAGCATGTGCGTCAAGAGTGAGTTTGGGGGATACGACATCCCAACGTCCGCCAAAGTGCTACCTCCGGGACCGTTTTGACGCACGAAAATGTCGATGTGAACCGTAACGGAGGTGATGGGGACGTCACCGGTGCCATGCGGTGATTCTGACCATCCACTCAACGAAACGATGTGTACCATCGCTGCCGATTCAGCAGATTCAGCGCGTCATGTACACACCCTCAGGCGCTAGGGCGCAATTGGACTTGCGTAAGCTCTATGACCTGTTGAATTTAGGTACTTGAGCGCCCGTAGCTCAGCTGGATAGAGCAACGGCCTTCTAAGCCGTGGGTCACAGGTTCGAATCCTGTCGGGCGCGTGCTGTAAGTGAAAGGGCCACAGAGACTTAACCCTGTGGCCCTGCGACGTTCCAGCGGTGATCTGACGATCGCCACTGCCGCTGGCGCGTTCAACGCTAAATGTCGGTCTCGACTACGACAAAGCTGTCGCTATTGGCTCGTGACCTGATGTTGTCGTCGTTGCAGTCGGTGAGCCACCCGCAAAACGGACAGTCAAACGTTAGACCGCCTAACCACTCCGGATCAAACGCTTTGTCGTCCGTGAGGAAGGTTGGCGGAGGAAACCAGGCGCCACAGCTGTCGCAGCGGATTTCAACTGAGCATTCTCGTGCCATCAATCTGCTCCCAACTTTGGAGTGCCACCTTCTCATTGTCGGATACAACCTCGGATTTCTTGAGGATGCCGTCGAGAACGCACTCCGCTTCGAGATGCTCCAGTCTATGGCCAAATCATGCGACCTGCAATCAAGCGTGTGTCGCCAGGTGGCCGGGTACCGAAGTTTTGTGACATCACTCACTGCGGTTCCTACGAAGTTGCCGCATGCTATCCCAGAGGCGACTCAGAGGAAGGTTGAGATGGCAAGCGAACATTGGGCGCGATTGAGCAAGGATGAATCCTGCGGGATACGACGAGGCGCGTGGTACAGAGTCGTTAGGGCAGAGCAAGACCACGTGGTACTCGCCATGGGTCGCGATGAAATGATCGTACCACGAGACGTGCTGGAGTTCTTGACCGATCGTCCGGCGAAGTGGTCCGTCGTCGAAGGCAGGCGCGGGTCGATCTCGCTGCTTGCCAAATGGGGCAGGCGTTACGCTGTATGTCCAAGTTGCCGACGACGGCAGGGGCTGAAGGGCCGGCCGAGGATACTGCGGTGCCAGCGCTGCAATGAACTCTTCGAAGTCGGGTGGGATGACCCCTTCATTGTGGGAGCCATAGCTCACTGAGCAAAGCGTCGACAAAGGGCTGGGGTACGCTGGGCGTTCTGCCTCACGACGGGTGCTCGCGCGAAAGGGGCGAGCAAAACCACGCCATGCCCAACCCGCGCATCGCAGTATGAACTGATTGCTACGGCGGTGTTGAGGAGGCGGAGGTCAGTGACCGCCGCTGTCGATCTCCCTCTTCTTCATCTGCGAGAAGAACTTGCGCGCATCGAGATCTTCTTCTGTATCGTCTCGCAACGTATCATCGAATTTGGAGCGCTTCGCCTTCTTGGGCTGAGCCGCTTTGGCAGCGTTCTTCTTTGCCAAAGCCGCGATTCTCTGGTCGTCAGCCTTTGTCATTCTCCCTCACCAAATCGAGTCACTCGACCTACCTGCTGAAACTGTGCGTTTATCCAGTGAAATATCACCATCGGGTCTTCGACGAGCAAACGGTTGGATGCGCTGATCCCGAGCAGTATACTTGCAGCTGTGAATACACGACTGAATCGATTCTGCGTTTCCGCCGTTATATACGCGGCCGTTCTGGCTACAGCTTGCGGGGGAGGAGAACAACCACTGCGAACGCGTGCCGAGCGCTACCAACAAGGTTGCGATGAAGGACTTGGGGTGGCGTGCAGCGACCTAGGAGTGATGTACAAGTCAGGGATCGAGGTGCAGAGTGACATCACGCTCGCTCGTTCGTTGTTTGAGAGAGCCTGCGATCTGAATGCTGCTGTAGGATGTTTCAACCTTGGGCTACTCTTCCAGGCGGGTGACGGCGTCGACATCGACCTCGAGCAAGCCGCCACATTCTTTCGGATGGCCTGTGAGGGAGGCGAACTTCCAGGCTGTACCACGTTGGGAGTCATGCGTTTCAGCGGCGAAGGCGTGGATCCAGACATCGATGAAGCAGTCTCCCTGCTCGATCGGGCGTGCCGCGGTGAGGAAGTCCGCGGATGTTACCTTCTCGGCATGCTGTACGACCGCGGCGAGGGAGTCGCGGAGAATGACTCGATTGCTGCATCACTGTTCTCGAAGGCGTGCAACGGCGGTGATGTCGAGAGTTGCGCATTCATTGGTGAGATGTACTTCTACGGGGAAGGGGTGCCCCAAAACCACTCACTCGCTGCCGAACTCATCCAGACTGCTTGTGATGCTGGGTTGGCCGCCAGCTGTTTCGACCTTGCGCGTATGTACACGAACGGTCTCGGTGTGAACCAGGACGATGCGGCTGCTGCCTCTTACCACCAGATGGCCTGCGACGGTGGTGTGCCGCAAGGGTGTTTGAGCTTGGGTACGATGCACTCCTATGGAATCGGAGTCAGCCGTGACTCCGCCAAAGCAGCTGCCCTTTTCCGCCAGGCCTGTGATGCCGGGTTGGCTGAAGCATGCCGCTGAGCAGACCCTGCTCCGAAACCGTGGATCTTACTACTTCGTAGTGGGTAACTAGCATGGCGTTGGTCCCGCTGTCCTGCCAATAGCTGGAGGAGAGCGAAACATGAAGAGGAGTAACTTTGGGATTCCCGTAGTTGCCGCGGCAGCCCTAGCCGTGGTGGGAGCAACGCCGACCGGGCATACGGAGGTGCTCGGTTTTGACAGTCCGGAAGTCACACCGCAGCCCGTTCCGACAACGGTCACTATTAACAACCACAACTCATTGAATGTCGAAGTGGTGGCCGTCACTGAATCCGGCCGGCGGTTTCGCCTCGGATCGGTCCGGCGTGGCGCCGAACGCACATTCGATCTGCCAGATTGTGTTTGCGAGGGCACCGGTCTTTTCCGGCTCAAGATCTATACAGTCGGCAGGAAACTGGGGCCGTCGTGGCTGGAGTACCCTTTGGAGGCAGTGAAGACGCGGCCGATCTCACCTGCAACGGGTGGTGATTTGGTGCTGCAGGTTCAAAGCCCGCTTTCCGATTCGTTCATCGATCACGGACCATAGCTGAGGCAGCGGTCTCATCTGCACAATACAAAGAGGCGCCCGGAGGCCAATCCCCCGGGCGCCTGCAGCTCTACTCGAGTAGTATCACTGCGGTGATGATTGTCGAGTGGCCTCCGACAAGGTCAACAGGGCGGTAACTTCCTGTCGACACACCTTTGGTAACTGACTGCCGAAGACCACGGCAAGCAGAATGGATATTAGTGCGAGCTGGGTGAGAGCCACGCTCGATCCGACAACGGCGATGTAAGCGCCAGTTGCCAGCACCCCAAGGACTCCCGCCCAGAGCATCGCGGCTGCAAACCTCGATTTCGCCTCGACCGTCCTGAAGTAGGCGTACGCTTCGGGTGAGTTGTTGCTGAGCGTGTGCTTCCAACCTGCGATGATCGATTTGGGGATTATATCCGGCTTCCTTGGCGTGATGGCACGTCCACGACGCACTCTGAACTGGATCTTTCTGGTGACGCCCGGTGTTCTGTCTGTGGCTCGCCTTCGTGGACAGCGTCTACGGCCAATGTGGAGCTGCGCCACCAACCATTCGACCGGAAACGCCCTCAGAATGATGCCGAAGAAGTAGGAGACGAACAGCACGCACAGGAGTATCAGGGGATTACCCAGTGTATCCGTTGTCAACTGCTCAATCCGAAACCAGAGTGAGGCTTCGTCGCTCGACAACGGGGTACTGGACAATACTATGTAGGTGACGATGAAGATGAAGATTCCGGATGGCAACACTGTTAAGAAGTCGAGCGTCCCAATCTTCGACAGAGCCGACGCCGACGGTACCGGTGTGGCGTCAACAACGTCGCTGTTTCGTGGATTGGCACTCTGTTGCATTATCTCTTGCCTCTTTTTCCTTCATCCCTTAGTCCGTGAAGGTGGGCGATTATGCAACAAAAGTTGCGGCTTCGCTAGAGGTAGAGTGGGATTTGTATTGATTGTTGAACGACTATTGCTCGTTGGGATTTGGTCGCATGCGCGCCATGCTCTCCGCAACCAGCCCAGCCAGCTTACATTTTTCACAGCTCATGCGCCACACCAGACCAACGCTACCGCCGCCGGCAACAGGTCCCTCCTGAAGCATCTTGCTGTGACATCTAGGGCACAACGGAATAGTCTGTTGCGTGTCGAGCATTTGCCTGATGGCTTTGATCTCTTCGTGAGTGAAGACATTCGAATTGCGCGCATCTTCTGACATCGTACGAGAGAATGTAACGTCTCCAAGGAGATTTGCTACGTTCGATGGGTTTGAAACCAACAAGGCGCCTGAGCCACAAAGTCGGGCCCAGACGCCATGTGTTTGCTCTCGTACGTGCGAGTTCTATCGCCCGACCAACCCACGGTTCTCGAGCAGGGCATCAATCGAGGGAGTACGACCGCGGAATGCCTCGTACAGTTCCATTCCGGGCCTCGTTCCGCCCTTGGAGAGAATGTGCTCACGGTATCTTGCCGCAACGTCCTGGTCAAACAAGCTGGTCTCTTTGAATGCCTGATACGCATCTGAATCCAGCACTTCTGCCCATATGTAGCTGTAGTAGCCGGACGAATAGCCACCCGCGAAGATGTGGGAGAAGTACGTGCTGCGGTACCTCGGGATGATCTCGTCTATGAGTCCGCGACGGCGCATCTCGGCGCTCTCGAACGTGCGCGCATCGTGCTCCTCAGGTTCTGCCAGGGTGTGCCATGCCATGTCGAGATAGGACGCGGCTAGGTACTCGACCGTGGCGAAGCCCTGATTGAACTGAGCTGCATCGTTGAGTTTCTGAATGAGCTCGTCCGGAATTACGTCGCCGGTCTCATAGTGTTTGGCGAACGAACGGAGCACCTCGGGCTCACCCAACCAGTGCTCCATCATCTGCGATGGGAACTCCACGAAGTCGCGAGGCACGGAGGTGCCGGAAAGTGACTCGTACGTTACATCTGACAACAGTCCGTGCAACGCGTGACCGAATTCGTGCAACAGCGTGGAGGCGTTATCGAACGAAATGAGCGACGGGAGTTCTTCTGTCGGTTGCGGGAAGTTGAAGTTGGTGGTCACGATTGGAGTAACATCGCCATCTAGCCGCGATTGCGAACGCAAGTCGTTCATCCACGCTCCACCCCGTTTGCTCGGCCTGGCGAAGAAGTCCATGTAGAGAATGCCGATGTGCGCTCCGTCTGCTTCCTTCACCTCGAACACCTGCTGGTCAGGATGCCACCTCGGAACATCCGGCAATTCCGTAAAGGTGATTCCGAAGAGGTTGTTGGCGATCCGGAACGCGCCATCGCGCACTGCGTTGACTTCGAAGAAGGACCGCAGCGCGACTTCGTCGATGTCGAACTGCGCCTTCCTCACCTTCTCCGCGTAGTAGCGCCAATCCCAACCCTCGAGTTGGCCGGAGACGCCATCTTGGCGCATCATCCGTTGTAGCGCAGTCCGTTCACTCCGTGCCACCCGCAACGCAGGCGCCCAGATCTGATCCAGGAACTCGTAAACCCGGTCTGGCGTCTCGGCCATGTTGTCCGACAGCACGAAGTGGGCGTGCGTTTCATAGCCCATGAGCGCGGCGCGCTCGGCTCGCAATGCAGCGATGCGGCTCAGGATGTTCTTGTTGTCCTGGTCGTTGTCGTTGTCCCCACGCATCGCGTAGCCCATAAATAGCTCACGCCGCAACTCGCGGTTCGGCGAGTACTGGAGGAATGGGTTGATGCTGGGGCGTTGCAGCGTGAATGACCACCCGCTGTCGTGCCCTCTGTGGGTCGCCTCGGCTGCAGCGGCTTGGACTTGCGCGGGCATCAATTCTCCGAGATCCGCGCTATCGTTTACGTGTAGTTCGAAATCGTTAGTCTCGGCCAGCAGGTTTTGCGCGAAGTTGAGCGACAGTTCGGCGAGTTCCGAGTTGATTTCACGTAGTCGGGTCTGTGCTTCACCCTCGAGGTTGACACCGCTCCTGACAAAGCCCTTGTGAGTCTCCTCCAAAAGTTTGAGTTGCTCCGGTTCCAAGTCGAGTTCTTCGCGCTGGTCGTACACAGCTTTTACTCGGGCGTACAGGTCGGCGTTGAGCGATATGTTGTCGCTGTGTGCCGAACGTTCCGGAGCAAGTTCTGTAGCGATTTCCTGCAGGGTGTCGTTGGTGTGCGCACCGTTCACCGCGTTGAAAACGCGGCTTATTCTTCCGAGGAGCTTTCCGCTTCGTTCCAACGTCTCAATCGTGTTCTCAAAGGTTGCTGGATCATGATTGTTGATGATTGCGTCGATTTCAGCGTCATGTTCCGCCATTGCCGTCCGGAACCCCTCGAGATAATGCTCGTTTTCGATCGCTTCGAAAGGCGGAACACCAAATGGCGTGTCCCATTCATCGAGCAGAGGGTTGCCTGGGGAACATGCTGCCACGCTAACCATGACAGCAACAAGCGCCAAAAATACCGGCACAGACAGCTTGGATTTCATTTGATCGCTCCTTGATCAGTTCGGAGGTCAACAATAGATGGGCCGGCTTGAGCAGCAGCATAGCCAGATATGTTGTCCGGGTCATAATCTACTCATAGATATGCGTTTCGACGAGCTTAAACACTTGCTTCGCTGGCAACGGAGTCCGACTGCGAAGCGACGCGGCAGGCGCTTACGTCCTCTCCGTGCTCTCAGTGCCAGCGCCAACCAACATCACGGGTCCCGAGAAGCGACTCAGCAGTGTCTCTATTGCCGCGGGCGGCAGTAGTTCGGTGCTGGTAGGAACCACCGCCACGTTGGCGCCCGAGGAGCGTACGTTTCGGGCCAGATCTGTGACGTTCTGGATCAATATACGTCGGAACTCCACACTAACCTGCGGGTTTGCAACGGCCTTGCGGGCCATTTCCTCGATCTCTTCTTTCCCAAACCCTGCTTCCACGGGGCAAAGGACCATCAGAGGCGTGCCGAGCGTCAGAGCCAGTGTTTCCGCTGCACTGATCGCCTTGTCGCCTATCATTGATCCATCGTACACCACCGCCGGAGGACCAGTGACTCTTGCGACATGGGAATACAGCAGAACAATGCCGCTAGCGTCCGCGGCCACCGCCTTGGCATTGGTGCCGAGGCCGAGGCTGGCAGCCACAGATTGTCCTCCCTTACCTATTGCCAGCATATCCGAATTGCGGAGTGCGTTGACCAACTCGGCCTTCACCGGCCCTCGAGCCACCTGAAAAGAAGCCGTTAGCCGAAATCGCTCTGCCATGTACCACAATGTGTTGCGCGCCCGGTCGGCTTGAGATCGGAATTCCCTCTCGAACTGATCCGGATTGATGGCTCTGTGCGCACCAGAATGTGAACCCACTTCCCGCGCGAACGGCAGAGAGGCCATCCGCAGCAGGTTGGTGTCTTCAATGAATAGCCCCACCACCTCGGAACCCCAAGCCGAGGCGAGTTCAGCTGTCGCTTCCAACGCCGCTATACTGGTCGGCGATCCGTCGATGGCCACCACGATCCGTCGGAACTCCATCACTCATCCCCCTTGGCCGGAGGATTCGATGCGGGTTGGTTCGGGCCGTCGAAAGCACGTCGCTTTTCCGCCATGTCGGACAATCTGTCGACGACCATCCGGTTGAACGAACCCTCAGGGTAGATCCCTTCTTGATTGCTCGGGGCCGTCTTATGCCCGGTCAGCAACTCGATGCCCTCATCAATTGATTCGATCGGGTAGATGTGAAATTGATTTGCTGCCACCGCTTCAACCACATCGTGGCGCAACATGAGGTGACGCACATTCGAGGCCGGGATGATGACACCTTGGTTGCCAGTCAGACCTTTGGCTTTGCAGACGTCATAGAAACCCTCGATTTTTTCGTTCACACCGCCGATGGCCTGCACAACTCCGTGTTGGTTGACTGACCCGGTTACTGCCAGATCCTGTCTCAGCGGCACGCCGGTAATTGCGGACAACAGCGCGAACGACTCAGCCGCGGATGCACTGTCGCCGTCCACCCCAGAGTAAGACTGCTCGAAGACGATGCTCGCCGAGAGCGATAGTGGGCTATCCGACGCGTAGTTCGCCCCCAGGAAAGCCGCCAGAATCAAGACGCCTTTCGAGTGCAGGGGACCACCAAGTTCTACCTCTCGCTCTATATCCACGACATCGCCATGGCCGATACGTACTCTTGCTGTCAGTCGGTTGGGTCTTCCGAAAGCCAGATTTCCAAATGCGATAACCGCAAGACCGTTGATCTGGCCGACCTGCTCCCCGTCGACGTCGATCATTATTGTTCCGCGTTCGATCTCTTCGTACACGCTCTCCCGAATCCGGTCGGCACGGTTGATTTGCGCATCGATGGCATCCTGAACATGCTGTGCCGACACAACTTCGGCCCCGTCTTCCCCGGCCCAATAGTCCGCCTCCCGTAACACGTCGTGTATGAGCCCTATGCGGGCGGTGAGCTTGCTCTGTTCCCCGGCAATGCGCGCGCTATGTTCGAGTAACCTCGCCGTTGCTGTCTTGTCGATGGGTCTGAGCCCATCCTCGCGTCCGAGCGTGGCCAGCAATCTCACGTATCCCGCGCAATTCTCCTCGGATGCATCCATTCTTTCCGAGAAATCCGATGCGACCTTGAATAGCTCCTCAAAGTCGGGGTCCTGCTGGCTCAGGACGTAGTACAACATTGCGTTGCCCAGTAGAACGACCTGGACATCCAATGCAAGCGGTTCAGGCAACAGCGTGGTTGCACTCATCATGCTCATGGCCTGTGCGGGTGACTCTATTCTGAGCCTGCGCGACTGCAATGCGCGTTTTAGTGTCTCCCACGCAAACGGCGCCTGTAGGAGACGATGCGCATCCACCATCAGGTAGCCGCCATTGGCCTCGAACAAAGATCCGGCTTTGATATGTGTGAAATCTGTGAATACGCCACCGAACCGGGCGCTGTGTTCTATGCGCCCCACCAGATTGTCATAGGTTGGATTGTCTTCGTAGATGACTGGAGCTTTGTCCAGCTTGCTGTTGTCCACGACCACATTTACATGGTATCTGCGCAACGACAGAGTCGGTTGCTGTGCTGCGTTGGGCCCCGCCGTGGGGTCCTGAGCGGGCATTTCGGACTCGACGAGGTCTCTTGCGTGTTCCACAACGTCTTCCTGGACCGCATCCAGATATTGAGCCACCTGCTCGATTTCTTTGAATTCATCTCGAACGCGGTCAACCAGGTCGGCGATCGCCATCCCGACAACCTCCCTTTCCAGCTGCTGTACCTTCTCTTGGCGTTCGCGGTCCCAACTCGGCATCTCGCGCAATGCCTTTTGAACCTCAGTCTGAAATTCCTCTACAGTCTCCTGAATGCTCTGTTGCTCCTCGAGCGGGAGTTGCTGGAACTCCTCGCTGGACATGACTTCGCCCTCTCGAGTTGGAGCGAACGCGATACCCGACGGACTGCGCAGCAGCACAAGACCACTCTCTTTGGCGCGCGCTTCGACCTCTTTTAGCTCATGGCGCGGGCGTTCCTTAAACTCATCTTCTATGACCTGACGCCTAGTTTGGTATTCCTCGCTCTCGAATGCCCCGCGCAATGCCGACCGCAGACCACCATTCAAACGTGACATGGCCTTCTTGAACTGCGGCCCAGTACCAGCAGGCAGGACCATGATGCTGGGCTCGTCCTTGTGTTCGAAGTTGTGGACATAACACACGTCTGGAGGGACGGGCCGTTCTGCCGCTCGTTTCAGCAGACGATTCTCAACCAACGAGTGCTTGCCTGTGCCTGGGGCACCAAGGGCGAAGATATTGTACTCGGCACGCCCGATTCCGGTCGCGAATTCGATTGCCGCGACGGCTCGAGGCTGTCCGACTGCGTCCACCTGATCATTCAGGTCGGCGGTGGTCTCAAATCCGAATGCTTCGGGATCGTAACTTCTATGAAGTGCTGCAGGGCCAAGTTCTTTTGTTGTTGCCACACGCTCTCCGAACGGTAGTGTGAATCGTTGAAGGTGAGTCGCGAGTCGTAAGTTGTGACCGGGCGCCAATCAAGGGGCCTCGGGCGTGGGTTTTGCTCGAGCTTCTAACTTACCCTCGGTCACGTTGTGGTAGAACCTCTGAGTCGGGTAGGCGAAGTCGATGTCGTCGCAGTCGCTGAAGGCCTCGAGGATTGCCTCCCAGATTTTCTGGGCGGTCGCGCGCCGCCACAGAATGGCCATGAGCAGTCTGCGCAGCAGCCAAAGCACAGCTACCACTATCAACGAAGACAGCACTCTGCCCTGTATGTAGAGTGGGATGCCTAGGGTCTGTTGTAACCACTCAGTGATGGCCGTCAACTTCCTGCTCCTCGGGATTCGGAAAAGGACCACATGCCACCGTAGTATGCGGAAGATCTCTGGGTGAGGCTAGGCTCTGCCTTTGTCGGAATCCCGCCCTCAAACACACAGTTCTCCATATTCAAAACACGTGCGTTCCCGAAAAACCTGGACACTCCGACCTGCTACCGTGGCTAGAGCAGGGACAGAGGAGATCTGGTCGCGGCGGGCATCAATACTACTCGGGAGCGGTAAGTTGGTGGAATCGCCTTCAGCAGACCGTACAATTACGTGGTCGAGACCAATGTGTCGCGGGCAGACGAGCCAAGCCTCACTGGCGAGCAAGAGCTGGCGTCCGCACCTTGGAGGTGAGGAGGCGGAGCGGCTACTGGTTACCGCTCAGAGGCTGCTATAGGGCAGGGTGTTGATTTGGAGATCGTGCCGGCGTCTGAGAACCTCGGGACCGAGACGGTCATCGACATGGTGGGGACAGGTGAATACGACCTCACGATCACGGATTCTCACATACTCGATGTCGAACTTTCCTGGCGGAATGACATATTGGGCGCGTTTACGGTTGGGGACACTGCCGCACATGCTTGGGCCGCGATCCGAACCGCTGGTTCGGTGGGGTGGAAGAAGTCATGCCGCTTCTGGCACGGGCGGAGTACCGCACCAGAACCCGCCACGGTTATTGCCGCTGTCGGGAGCCGGTCAACTATGTCCAACCGATACGGGAACGGTACCGAGCATACAGTCAGGCAATAGACGTAGACGAAAACTGATTCGCGAGTGGACAAGGCTTTCGGGGAGGGTTACAGTCCAGAAGCGGACCACATTTCAGGCATTTGGCGAAAGGATCAGTACCTGTGGCAATAATTACAGTGTCTAGAGGATCGTACAGCAAGGGCAGGGAAATCGCGGAGAAGGTTGCGGACGAGATGGGTTACGAGTGCGTGTCACGTGATGTGCTCTTGGAGGCTTCCGAGCATTTCAACATCCCGGAGATCAAGCTCGTTCGAGCACTGCACGACGCGCCGGCGGTTCTGGAGCGTTTCACGCACGGCAAGAAGCAATACATCGCCTATATCAAATCCGCGTTTTTGGAGCGAGTTCGCAACGACAATGTCGTATATCATGGGCTGGCGGGCCATTTCTTTCTCAAGGGGATAACACACGGTCTAAAAGTACGAATCATTGCCGATTTGGATGATCGGGTGCGTCTCGAGATGGAGCGTGAGGGTATTTCCAGCGAAGAAGCTCGGAATATTCTGAAGAAGGACGACCGTGAGCGACGCCAGTGGGCATTGTCGCTGTACGGCATCGACACTTCAGATCCCAGCCTTTACGATCTGGTGATCCACGTACGCAAGATTTCGGTGAATGACGCTGTGAATCTGATTTGCCATACGGCTAAGTTGCCGAATTTCGGTGCAACGCCTGAGTCTCGGCAGGCAATGGAAGACGCTGTGCTTGGAGCCAGAGTTGAGAGTGCGATTGTCAGGGAATATCCCGACAGCGAAGTCTCAGCTCAGAACGGGATCGTGGTGGTCCACACGGAAGGGCCGCTGGAACAACAGTCGCAGATAACGAAGCGGATTAGCGCGCAACTGCAGCATGTCGCCGGCGTGAAAGAAACGAGAGTGCACGTGCGGCCGACTTCGTTTGTATAGCCGTTGAGAGAAAGCCCGCATCTGGGTGCGAAAACACCACAATGTCACCAGGAGATAGACCTGTATGGCCCAGAC
>CAYTDU010000060.1:0-14325 GCA_964436395.1 uncultured Gemmatimonadaceae bacterium
TGTTCAAAATCGAATCGCGAAGCTAGTATCACATAGACTTGTGGGTAATAGAAAGCGAGACGGTAGGGCGGTAGCGTTATCTAGATGACTCCGCGTTCGTCCGCAGCTATCATCCCCCTCTAGCGCCACACGCCATCCTCCCGCATCTTGCCAGCCATGACTGAAGTCTTTGAACGGCTTGCATCCGCTCTTGCGGACAAGTACACCATCGAGCGAGAGCTGGGAGCCGGTGGCATGGCGACCGTGTATCTCGCACACGATCTCAAGCACGATCGTAAGGTTGCGCTCAAGGTGATGCGCCCGGAGCTAGCCGAGGTGCTCGGCGGCGAGAGGTTCCTGAAGGAGATCACTGTCACCGCCAAACTTCAACATCCGAGGGTCGTTGCACTTTACGACTCGGGCGAGGCGGACGGACTCCTCTACTACGTGATGCCGTTCGTCGATGGGGAGAGCTTGCGCGATCGACTCAATCGAGAAGACAAAATCCCTTTTCGAGAAGCTGCGAAGATCGCGTCGCATGTGGCATCGGCGCTTGCATACGCGCATCGGGACGACGTGGTGCACAGAGACATCAAACCGGAAAACATCCTCTTGTCGGCCGGAGAGGCTGTCGTAGCCGATTTCGGGATCGCGCGTGCAACTCAGGCTGCAGGGGCGGCCCGACTCACACAGACCGGATTGGCAGTCGGTACCCCAGCATACATGAGCCCGGAACAAGCGAGTGGTGAGTTGGACGTGGGCGCGGAGAGTGACCTCTACAGCCTGGGGTGCGTGTTCTACGAGATGGTGGCTGGAACACCGCCGTTCACTGCTGAGACGCCAAGGCAGGTGGTCGCGAAGCATGTCATGGAAGACGCACCGTACTTGACGGATGTCGTGCCAGATGTGCAGCCGGAGATCGCAGCAATCATCAAGCGCCTGCTTGCAAAAGAGCCTGAAGACCGTTTTCCGAATGCGGAGGCAGTGGTTGAAGCTTTGGAGGGTTTGGCAGGTGGCAGTGCTGTGTACACGCCGGCATCAACCAGTGCGGTAGATGTTGCTCAGTTCGTGAGAGGCAACTCGCCGTTGCGCGTCGGAGCTACATTCGGCGCGATCGGTTTGGTGATAGTTGGCATCGTCTATCTGTTGATGATGCAACTTGGCCTCCCCGATTGGACACTTTGGGGAGCGGTGGTTTTGGCCGTTTCCGGGGTGCTGCTGACCGCTGGAGCAGCCAAAGCCGAACAGAGCGGTGGCAAGCCAACTCTGCGCCAGGCTCTTACAGTGCAATTCTCCGGCACCGGTCTGTTGGCACTCACGATCATCGCGTACTCGGCCATGCGTGCCTTGGGCGTTGGCCCTGTCGGCTCTTTGGTTGCGTCGGGCCAACTCGAGGAGCGCGACCGTATCATCCTCGCACAGTTCGAGAACAACACATCGGACTCAATGCTCGGCGAGACCATCACAGAACTCCTGCGCGTCGATTTCTCGCAATCGCCCACACTCACGCTGATGGAATCACCGCAGATCATGGAAGTGTTGAAGCGAATGGAAGTCGACCCCGCCAGTCGACTGAGCGAAGAACTAGCAACGGAAGTAGCACAGCGAGAAGGAGTGAAAGCGATCCTCACCGGTGAGGTACGTTCGATCGGTGAGGAGTATGTCGTTTCGGCTAGAGTCGTTGCCGCAGCAACGGGCGAGACGCTCACTGCAGGACGCGAGACTGCAGGGCCCAGCGATATGGTCGAGGCGGTCGACAACCTCTCTGCTGCGTTGCGTAGAAAGGTCGGTGAGTCGCTGCGCACCATTCGTTCGGATCCGCCGCTCGCGCGTGTCACCACACGTTCTACTCGGGCGCTCAGAATGTACGCCCAGGCAGATCGGGCGAACAACCTCGGGCAATACGATCGTGCCTTGCGACTGTTGAGAGACGCAATCAATGAAGACTCGATGTTCGCGATGGCGTACCGCAAGTACGCCGTGATCCTGTCCAACCAGAATCGAGACCCTGATTCGGCGCAGGTGGCGTTCACCAAGGCGCATGAATTGAGGGACCGGCTGACGGAGCGGGAGCGGTACCTCGCTGAGGGAGCATACTACACGTATGTCGAAGAGGATCTCCAGAGAGCGAACGACGAGTACACGACGCTTTTGGAGAAGTATCCCACCGACCGAATCGGGCTCAACAACCTTGCGGTCAACTATCGAACACTCGGCCGGATTGCGGACGCCGAGGAGTTGTATCGCAGGTCGATAGCAAACGGCGGTGCACCGGCAGTTACATACACCAACGCGGTCGATGTCCAATACAACCTTGGTTTGGTGGATGAGGCGGAAGCAACATTCGAAGCGTTTGCGGCCGAATACCCCGAGCACCCCAATCGACCAAACCTCGAAGTTGCGTTTGCTACCGCGCGCTTCGACTACGACGCGGCTGAAGCAGCCGCGCGAGACTGGCGCGAGAGCGTACGAGGCGTAGCGCCTCAGGAAATCGGCGTCCTGATTTCGCTGGCGAGTATTGCCGGCATTCGCGGCAAGCTGAACGAGCTGCAACGACTCCTGCTCGAGGCGTACGACATGCAGGAACCAAGCGGCACGCAGATCATCCCTCAATCTCGCGAGTTGTTCGAAGCGATGATCGCCAGCCTCGTCGATTTGTGGTTCATGAATTCACCGGACGACGCCGTGGAGCGTCTCGATGGTGTGCGCAGAGAACTCCGATACAGCGAACTGCCACTCTTTCAGCGTGACGATCTGCAACTTTCCGAGATCTATGCCAGAGCCAACAGGACTGATCGAGCCCTGGAACTGATACAGCTATACGAGCAGAGTACAGGTCTAGGCGACACCGAGTCGGATCGTTCGTCCGCATTGTGGTCTGCGTACGGAACGATTTCGATCGCCGAACAGAGATTCGAAGATGCGATCCGCGAATTCAACGAAGCGCGGCTCAAAGTACCTGACTGCAAAATCTGCTTCCTGCTCGAGTTGGGTGAAGCGTATGCTGGAGCAAATCAACTCGACTCTGCGGTGGCTCAATACGACAGATACCTCAACACCCCGACCCTCAACCGTCTGCAGATGGACAACTTCAACCTGTGGGCCGTGCTGTTAGGATCTGGCCAAGCAAATGAAGCGCTGGGCCGTGAAGACGAGGCGGTGGAAGCCTACAATCGTCTGGTGGAGCTGTGGCGGGATGCCGATCCCGAGGTGCAGGGGATCGTGGACGATGTCAGAGGACGGATCGCCAGCCTGGTGGCCGAAGGGTCGTAAACGCCCAACATCCAACATCGAACGGTTGCAGGGAAACGCCTCCTCTAGCCATCACCAGTCTCGGAACGTAATGTAGAGACCGCCTACTCTCCTCGGAGCCGGGGTTATGGCTGACCAACTCGATCACCTGAAGAGCGCCCTCGCAGACCGCTACACAATCGACCGCGAAATCGGCAGCGTCTGAAGCACCACCGCAAGGTGGCTATCAAGGTGCTGCGCCCGGAACTTGCCGCTGCACTGGGCACACAACGTTTCGTCCGTGAAATCGAAACCACAGCAAACCTCACTCACCCCAACATCCTGCCACTCCTGGATTCTGGAAGCGTAGAGGGGCCACCGTCCGACCGTCCTGCCTGTGCCGAACCCGGCCCTGGGGGCCGGGTTCGGTGCCCGTCCGCCCTCCTCTACTACGTCATGCCCTACATCGAAGGCGAATCCCTGCGCGACCGTATCGACCGCGATGGCAAACTGCCGCTAGACGAGTTGGTGCGGTTGACAGAGAACATTGCAGCAGCGCTGACCCACGCGCATCAGCACGGCATAGTTCACCGCGATGTGAAGCCGGAGAACATAATGCTCACCGGTGGAACAGCCGTGGTCACTGATTTTGGCATTGCGCGAGCCGTGAACGTTGCGGGTGGAACGAGACTCACAGAGACAGGTGTGGCCATCGGTACACCCGCTTACATGAGTCCCGAGCAGGCGTTCGGTGACGCCAACATCGACGGACGCAGTGATGTCTATGCCCTGGGTTGCATCGTATATGAAATGGCGAGTGGGCAGACACCGTTCGAAGCTTCGACGCCCCAGGCCTTGCTCGCAAAACATGCCGTGGACACTCCGCGAGGCCTGCGTACGGTCGACCCAGATATTCCGCTATTTGTAGAACGCGCTGTGGAGCGAGCGCTGGCAAAAGAACCGGGTCGGCGGTTCAAGACTCCGAACGATCTGGCCGAGACACTCAGGTCACAGACGGTTCTGCCGCAGACTGGCAGAAGGCGGCTGGCCGTGCTGCCGCTCACCAATCTCACTAACGATCCCGAGCAAGAGTATTTCGTCCAGGGCATGCACAACGCTTTGATCTCGGAACTGCAAAAAGCCGGGATCGCGGTTATAGCTCGCACATCGGTGCTGCAGTACGAGAACACGCAAAAGCCCATCCACACAACCCTCTGATCAGGTCGTTCAACGGATACAGGCTGCTCTTTGAGCATCGGTATGCCGAGAGCATCGAGGAGTACTTGGCTGCGCTACGGATAGAGCCCGACAACCCCGCGCATTTCGTCTACCTCCCCATCGCGTACCACCTAAACGGCGACTACGACGAGGCGCTATCGATTATCCGAAGGTGGTTTCCTGGCGACCAGGAACTCGAGGAGGCGCTCGACCGGGGGTATGCAGAGGGCGGCTATCGGGCAGCAACGCAAAGATACGCTGAGACGCTGGCCTCACACCCGGAGGCGGCAGAACTGCTGTCTATGATGGTTGCCAACACATATGCCTTTGCGGGCGACAAGGAACGAACCCTGGACTGGCTCGAGATCATGTACGAAACCGGCAATCCCAACATGCCGGCCATATGCGAACCTCAACTCGGTCTGGTATTCGACGAGCCGCGGTTTCGGGAGCTGGTGAAGAAGATGAGGATGCCGGAACTGGCAAGCACAAGACAAGATTGAGTCCACACAAGAGACGGTGCAACTATTTGAGTTGACAGTTCAAATTATCATGATAATTTGAACTTTATGTTCAAGAGAAAACTGACACTCCCCAAACCGGACACCGAGACTTTCTTCCTCTGGGGTCCTCGGCAAACCGGTAAGACCACGCTGCTAAAACAGTGTTTCGGCGACGCGCGATGGATTGATCTGCTGAAGTCGGATGAGTTCCGACGTTATGTCAGCCGGCCGGAGTTGCTGCGCCAGGAGATCGAAGCAAACCCGATGCGCCCAAGCCAACAGATAGTAATTGATGAAATCCAGAAGGTACCGGCGCTGCTGGACGAAGTTCACTGGCTGATAGAGAATCGAGACCTGCACTTCGCGCTGAGCGGTTCGAGTGCGCGCAAGGTCAAACGCGGTGCGGCGAACTTGTTGGGCGGGCGCGCGATCCGCTATGAGCTGTTTGGACTCTCGGCAAGCGAGTTGGGTAGCGAGTTCGATTTGAACCGGATGTTGAATTTCGGCTATTTGCCCCGCATCTACGGGGCTGGTCGGCCAAACAGACTGCTCGACTCTTACGTCGCCGATTATCTGAGAGAAGAGATCGCAGCGGAGGGGTTGGTTCGCAATCTGCCAACCTTCTCCGACTTCCTAGACGCTGCGGCGCTGTGCGACGGGGAAATAGTCAACTTCTCAAACATCGCTCGCGAATGCGGAGTGTCGAGCCACACAACGAAGAGCCATTTTCAGATCCTCGAAGACACGCTACTCGGCAGATGGCTTCCGGCATACCGGAAGCGACCAAAACGCCGCGTGATCGCTGCACCAAAATTCTACTTCGTTGATGTGGGTGTCGTGAACAGGCTGGCTCGAAGAGGAGAGGTCTTGCCCGGCTCCGAAGCCTACGGCAAGGCATTCGAGAATTGGGTGTTCCACGAACTCACCGCTTACACACACTACCGAGAGTACGACGGGATTCTGTCCTACTGGCGACTCGCCAGCGGCATCGAGGTCGACTTCGTGCTTAGCAACATGGCGGTGGCAATCGAGGCGAAATCGAGCACCAAGGTCACCAGGAATCACCTGAAGGCCCTACGTAGCCTCGCAGTCGATTTTCCCGAAGCACGGAGTCGCATCGTGGTCTGCCGCGAGCCGAAACCACGCAAGACGGACGATGGGATTGACATACTGCCGGCTGACCTTTTCGTGCAGAAGCTCTGGAACGGAGAGATCGTCTGATCCCTGGCGGCATGGCCATCGTCTATCTCGCCAAGGACCTGAGGCACAATAGCAAGGTCGCTATCGGCCTGCCGCAGTAGTGCTCTAGCCCGCCGCTCGCTTGGCTTTTGCCTTGGTGCGCTTGGTTTTGACCTGACGTTTCGGCGCTTTCTCTGCAACCGGCTCCGGCGTCTCCTGCGACGCGACGTATTCCCGCTCCGCTATGATGTCTTCCAGCCGTTCCTTTTCGGCGACCAGTTGTTCCAGAGTGAGATTCTCGACAACCAGCGAGCCACACTCCGGCAGTTCGATGCCGTGCTCGCGCAAGAACGCGTCGACTTGGTGTTGGTTCTTCTTGTAGAAGTAGAAACCCACGGCGGCGGCGCCGAGGCCGACAACGAAACCGGTAACGTGTTGTGATTGAATAGCCATATCTTCACACCTCTCCTTGAAATCAGATTGCCGGGGGCGCTCCCGACCCTGCATCCACTAGCCGCAACGGGATTCCCTTCTTCCACGGTCCCAATGAATCGAGAACCTGATCGTGCAGTTTGCTCACCTCGTGGAGGTTCGCCAGCAAGTCGCCTCCAGTCGGACCCGCCCCACCGATAGCGCGCAACACCGCAGGGAAGAGACGCAGCCACGCCTGCCAACCCGAAATTGGTGCGGCACAGGCAACTACTTCGGGGTCGTCGCCGTCAGAACCGGGTCGGACCTCGATAGCACGGTCCTCGAGTTTGAGCAAGTGCCGACCAAACGACGCAAACCAAGTTAGTACCGCTGCCGGCCATATGTTGCCTCGCAGCATGCCTACGGCCAGGTACGCTACTGAGACTACTTCGGGATGGTATGCCCCCTGTTGGCGGAGCTCCTGAGCGGCGTGAGCAAAGACTGCCGAGCCGGTGGTCAAGCCCGCGATGCGATCAAGAGTTCTCTGACCGGTCTCCGTCAGGCCTATCGCACGCCCAAATCCGGCTATGAGCAATAACGCACCAGACGCCGCAACAGATGCGGTCAACTCTCGTTCCGGCGGGTTTGCTTCGATTCGCACGGGCAAAGCGTCGTGTTCCAACGAAAGAGCTAGAGCCAAGCGCACGAGGAGTTCTTCGCGCTGAATGCTCGTCGGATCGAAGCGCAGCAATACGGTTCGCGTGACGGGCGTATAGCGAATCGGCTCGATCCCAGCGTGCGAGCACAATATCCTGCCGAACGCGGCAGCGTCGGCAAGTGCATGGGACAGCCGCACTCTCAGCCGGCCGGGGATTTCATGCAGAATCGTGACTGCAAGCGGCTCGGTCATGATCGTGCTCCCGAAGGATCGTAGAGTAGTAGCCTCCCGGAATTGGCAACGACGGCTACGGTGGTTGCGTTGTGCAGGACCGCGCCCCAAAAGACCGGCAGCACACCCATGGCGGAAAGGATCAATCCGACCGTGTTTACGCCGACGGCGATCCCGAAATTCTGGCGAATGACTTCCATGGTCTTCTTGCCGAGGCGCACGGCACCGGGAATCAAGAGTGGATCGTCTCCGGCGATTGTGATGTCGGCGGCCTCCATTGCGACGTCGGTGCGGGTCGCGCCGGTGGCTATGCCTACGTTCGCGTATGCCAGCGCGGGCGCATCGTTGATGCCGTCACCGACAACGATGACTTTAGTGCCACGCGACTGTAGCCGCAGCACCATTTCTGCCTTGTCTTCGGGCAACGCTTCGGCACGATACCGGTCCATGGCCATACGGTCAGCGACAATTTCGGCATGCTGCTCCACATCGCCGGTAAGCAGAACGATGTCGTCCATGCCCGCCATCCGAAGTCGGTTCAGCGCCTTTTTCATATTTTCACGCAGAGCGTCCTGAATACCCAACAAGCCGAGCAGGTGCCGGTCGTCAGCCACGTAGAGAATGTTCTCCCCAGCAGCCACCAACTTGTGGACAGATGGTGTAGCCGCAGACAAGTCGATGCGGTTGTCTTCCATGAACCGCCGGCTACCTACTCGGATCACTGTGCCGTTGACCCTGGTTTCGATACCACGCGCGACTATCACCTTGGCGGTGCCGTGACGTGGAATTGTGTAACCCTCACGTCGCACCTTCTCCAATACGGCAGCGGCCATAGGGTGCGTGGATGTCTCTTCGGCGGCGGCAGCCAGTTCCAACAGCTGGCGGGTACCCACCTTGTCGGCCAAAGGAACGACGCTGAGCACTTGAGGTCGACCCTCAGTGAGTGTTCCTGTCTTGTCGAGTATCAGCGTGTCGGCATCGTCCATGAGTTCGAGGTAATTTCCGCCCTTGATGAGGATGCCGTGACGTGCGCCCGTGCAAATTGCAGCCGACAATGCAGTCGCCGTAGAGAGGCGGACGCCGCAAGAGTAGTCGATGATCAGCATGTTCAGCGCGCGATCTGCCTTGCGCGTCAGCCCATGCACTATTCCGGCGAGGCCGAAGTTCACAGGGATGAACGCAGCCGAAAACTTGTCTGCGAATGCCTGAATGGGAGCCTTATGCTGAGCGGCTTCCTCCACCATATGCACGATGCGCCCCACGGCCGTCTGGTCGCCCACGCGCTGAGCACGCACCACCACCGAGCCCGATTTCACGACACTGCCGGCGAATACATCCTCCTTTTTGGAGCGTGTGACCGGCAAAAACTCGCCCGTGATTGAAGCCTGATCGACCGCTGCCTCACCCCTTTCGACCACACCGTCGACACTGATCTTGTCGCCAGTGTGAGCCGCGATGCGGTCGCCGACCTGGATCTCTTCTAGAGGAACCTTCACCTGCGAGCCGTCGGGAAGCACCTTCCAGACCTCTTGGTCACCCACGGCGAGCATCTCGTGGATTGCTCTTCTGGTCCGGTCCATGGTCCACCCGGTGAGCAACTCAGCGATGTCTGCTAGCCAGATGATCGTGAGGGCCGACACGTCCTTACCGGCGAGGATTGAAGCGAGTATCGCGGTGGCGCTCAGAGTATCTGCGTTGGGGCGCTGCGTGTTCTTGAGCGAGACCAACCCGTTGCGGAAGATCGGCCCTGCAAGGGAAAGGGCCGTCATGGCCGGCATCGAAAACAGCCTGCGCAACAGCGAGTCCGGCACCTGCATCTGGTTGCGGCGGAACCAACTCAGGGCCAACGCGATTGAAGTGACGCCGACACGAGTGGCCATCTCTCGCAGCGGTTCGTCCTGGAGCCGCCGCTCTGTGACCGTCAGGCTGGTCTGTTCGTGGCGCTCGGACTTGTACGCCGCCATCGAATAGGAGGCAACCGTGCCCTCCACGAGGTCCCGTACTCCCTCTGCGGAAACGATGTCGGCATCGAAGCGTAGCAACACATTGCCGGTGACGGTGGACAGTTTAGCGTCGAAAACGCCTTGCGCCTTGCTGAGCCGCGACTCGAATTCGGCCTGCTGCGCGCCCAAGAACCGCAACGCTCGCGATTCGATGCGCACGCGGCCCGGGAGGGTGTGCACGATCTCGCATTGCAGCAGTGGTTTGGGCTTAGGTCCAAAGTTCATCGGGAATATCCGTGCTGGAGTCGATAACCGGGTGGAATCGGGTGTTCTCGTGCACCCACTCCTCCAGGCGCGCGGCAAACTTCGCCGCCTGGCCGTTGTTGAGGCCGGCGAATCTGTCGCGGTGACGCCAGAGCAACTCCAAGAGCGTGCGTATGAAACCAAGCACGTCGGCTTCGCTCAGCATGTCCGGATCGTATTCGACGAGTATGCTGCCGGTCGTGCGACTGGATCGCACGGAGCGGATGCCATCCGGCGAGCACATGACCTGCTCGAGAATCTGCGCGGTCTGCAACCACTCGTCCGGGAGTTTTCTAAGCAACGGCACGCGGAGGCGCAGCCTGCCTGGCAGTCTGTGAGTAACCCTCGGACGCAGCAGGCTCCATATAGCGGCGTCTTCGAGGATCTTCATGAAGCGGTCTGCCTCCCACGCAGCAAACCGTTACCAGCCCACCATAACAGTGTGAACCCCGCCGGTAGAGCCAGCGTCCCCTGCTGCAGCATCTTCCGCGCTCCGAGAAATGCAAGCACCAGAAACAGCGCGGTCTTGAAATCCAATAGGCCGCCTGTCTTTTCGTATACTGCGCGGTTTGCAGCCCGGGAGAACTCGCGCAGTTCCCGAGCCAGCGCCGCCTCCACGTCACGTGTGATCTCGTTCTCCAAGCCGAGAACGCGTATCAAAGCAGCGGCCACAACCTCGGGCGCGATTCGTTCGGCGTCATGTTCCACGAGCACCGTGGCGGAGATGTGGCTGACTGCGACGGAGCGAACTCCTTCGATCCCCTGTAGTGTCTCTTCGATCGCGGCGGCGGTGCGAGCATCACCGCAGAGGCGCGGAACACGAAAGCGTGTTCGACCTGGCAGAGAGTGTACTACAGAGAGAACAGTGGGAGCCCGCAGAATCGGAGACCGGAGAGTCGTGCTATGGACAGCCTTGTCCTTTCCCAAACGGCCCATCAGGCCGGTCAGCACCAAACCTGTAATTATGTGCATATGCATCTCCAGCCCGATTGAGATGGCCGGTATGGAAGGCCATACTCGGCGCAAAGGTCAAGCCATCTCTTATTCGTTAAGGTAATCAGAAATGTAGGCCAATAGTTGCGCCCAACGCGCGAGTAACCTGAGCCACTGCAAAGCAGACAGCCAGCGCAATGCTCAGCGGGATCAAGTTGGACAGCAAGGTCCAACGGGCGCTCCGCGTCTCCGACCAAATGGTCAGCGTGGTCGTGGTGCAGGGGTAGTGCAGCAGCGAGAACAGCATTACGCAAGCAGCGGTAAGGAGGGTCCAACCGTTGTCGGCAAAGAGCTGCCCGGGGTTACTCAGTTCGGTCATGCGGCTGAGGTTCTGATAGCCCATGATGATGGTTGGAATGACGATTTCATTTGCGGGGATTGCGAATACAAAGGCCAGCAGAATAACGCCATCCATTCCGAGGGCGACGCCGATGGGCTGCAGGGCACCGGCGACCACCTGATAGAGTGTCGCGTCGCCGATGTGGATCGCTCCCAGCAGCCATATGAGGCCACCGGCTGGTGCGGCACAGACAATTGCCCGCAATAGTACGAACAGTGTTCGGTCGATCAAAGAGGTGTAGAGAATGCGCCCTAGCTGAGGACGTCTATAGGGCGGCAGTTCCAAGGTGAACGCCGAGGGCTCGCCGCGCAGCACCGTTCTAGAAAGAGCGAGCGATACCAGCAGCGTCACGGCGATGCCCAGCAATGTGACGGCGCTGATCGTAGCCGCCGCAACGACCGTGGCGAGATGTGCGGGCACGCGCACCGCGACGAAGAGCGAAGCGATCAAAATGAGGGTCGGCCAACGGCCATTGCAGGGCACGAAGGTGTTGGTGAGAATGGCAATCAGCCGCTCACGTGGCGAGTCGATTATCCGGCATGCGATTACCCCGGCGGCGTTGCATCCGAACCCCATGGACATGGTGAGCGATTGCTTGCCATGAGCGCCGGCACGGCGCATGATCTTGTCGAGGTTGAAAGCAACCCGGGGCAGGTAGCCGAAGTCTTCCAGGAGCGTGAACAGCGGGAAGAAGATCGCCATCGGAGGCAGCATGACGGAGACCACCCAGGCGAGGCCGAGGTATACACCGTCTATGAAAAAACCCGCCAGCCACGACGGTGCGGTCATTAAAGAGGCCAAGCGGTGCAACAGCTCGTACAGGCTTACCCTGAGTACCGCGGGGGCGTTCACGCCAAGGTAGTCGGAAAACCAACAGGCGAGGCCGCCTTCTTCCCGGAGCAGCCCGGAGAGAAACGCACTGGGGACGTTTGCGCCTACGATCGTGATCCAGAAGATCACCGCGAGCAGGGCGACCATTATCGGTAGACCGGTAATGCGACTGGTCAGGATCCGGTCCAGTCGAAATTGCCACGAGGGAGCGTTGCCCGTGGTCTGGTTGACCGAGCGGGCCACTATCTGGCGCGCCCGAGCGTAACTTGCTTCGGTTACCTGATCGTGCACTGTCGTGTCGAAGCGCCGATGGTGGTCTTCAGCCCTGTTCAGTACCTCGCGCAGTTCCTTGTTGACGGCCGGCATTCGTCACCGCTTGACGTCGGCTCGGTCGGGACGCATGCCGTCGCGCAGCGATCCGGAGCCGATTCGGCCCGCCAATTCGGCCAGTACGCCGTTGGCCATCTCCTCGCGCAGCCGATCGTCGCCTCCGTCGATGAGTCGCATGGCAATCCAACGCGCGTTGGGCAGGTCGGGTATCACGGCCTCTATAAGCGGAACCAGATCGTCGACGGCCCGCTGCAACTCGTCGTCGTACGGGACCCGCCGAGGTGACGGCTCCAGCGCACCGGTTGCAACTGCATGGATTGTCTGCTTCAGCTCATCCAGCCCCTGCCCGCGACGTGCGGCCGTGGCGACCGTTGGAACACCGAGCTCCTCGGAGAGTGCGTGGATATCGATATCCACGCCCCAGCGCTTGGCCTCGTCTATCAGATTCACACACACAACCACCCGATTGGTAATCTCCAGAACCTGGAACGCCAGGTTCAGGTTCCGCTCCAGGGCCGTGGCATCTGCGACAACGACGCTGCAATCCGGCGCGCCAAACAGGATGTAGTCACGCGCGATCTCTTCGTCGGTCGACGTAGATAACAGCGAGTAGGTACCTGGTAGGTCGACGATACGGAAGCGCTGCCCGCCGTGCGACCACCAGCCCTCGGCGCGCGTAACAGTCTTGCCTGGCCAGTTACCCACGTGCTGGCGCAGGCCTGTTAGAGCGTTGAAGACAGTGCTTTTCCCGGTGTTGGGATTTCCGGCCAGCGCCACTGTGAGTGCCGACCGGTTCAGACCAGGCACATCCTTTTGCTGAGTGCAGCCATTGCACGCCGTGAAGGCTACGCCACAGGAGATCGCCCGTTCTTCACCCTCGGCGATTGCAGGTTCCGCCGCCACCTGAACCAAGTCGGCGTCGGACCTCCTGAGTGCTATCTGAGTGTCCTTGATGCGATAGACAACCGGATCGCCGCCTGGGCTAGGCATCACGACCTCAACCGGCGACCCCGGCACGAACCCGAGATCGACCAGACGACGCCTGAGCAACCCGTTGGTGCGGATACCGCGTACGTATGCTCGGGCGCCCACCTCAAGCTGAGCCAGTGTCAGTTCTGACGATCTATCGCTCAATCAGTTCTCCTTGATGTGCTGTAGGATCGAACCGGCATATGTCAAAGTCAAGAGTTTGATTAGTCAAAACCCTTTCCGGCGAGTGCTACGCGGATTAGAATGGACGGAACACCCCGGCGAATTGGAGAGGCAAGAGCGGTGAAGGACGTCGCCCGAGAAGACTACCTCAAGTACCTGTTTGAGTTGGAACAGGAGCAGCCCGGCAAGGACGTACCTGCCGGTGACTTGGCCAACGTCGTGGGCGTAACCGCAGGAACTGCCACGACCATGGTCAAGAAACTCCACGAGGCCGGACTGGTGGTTCACCGACCGTACAAGGGCGTTCGGCTTACCCGGAAGGGGCGCACCGCGGCGGTGAGAATCCTCCGGCGCCACCGCATCATGGAGCTTTTCCTGGTTGAGGTAGTGGGCATCGACTGGGCGGACGTGCATGGTGAGGCGGAGCAGCTCGAGCATGCCGTGACCGATCTGCTGCTGGAGCGCATCGACGAGATGCTGGGTTTCCCCAGGGTCGATCCGCACGGTGATCCCATTCCCGACCGGCACGGTGCCATGGAACGGCCCGATCTCACTCGGCTCGTGGATTGCGAACCCGGCAAGCTATATCGCATCGCCCGGGTCTTGGACGAGGCGGCCGAGTTCCTACGTTACCTTGGCAGCAAAGGCCTCAAGCCCGGCACGTCGATTCGTCTGGAGACCATCAGTCAACCGGCCGATTCGGTCGAGTTGCGCCCCGAAGGTGGGGAGGCGGTCACCATCGGCCTCAACGCAGCGGGCAAGCTGCTGGTTGAGGAGTAGGGGAGAAGCGCTGGCGGCACTGAACAAAGCGATCGCACTGTAAGTGGACAGCGTTTTTCCGCGGCAACGCCCCTAGCCAAGCCTATGCAAGAGCCGCAACGTAGAACCCGCGTCCCCCCCTCAGGAGCCGACAGGCATGGCCGTTGTTTACGTCGTTGGATGTCAAACCGAAATTACCTGACACTGGTAAAGCGAGGTGGATTTCGAGTTGTTGGTTGTTGACGATGACGCGCTCGATGAGGA
>CAYTDU010000061.1:0-14281 GCA_964436395.1 uncultured Gemmatimonadaceae bacterium
TCCAATATTCTATGTGCACTTGTTCCTGTTCTGTGTGTTGTTGTCATACATACCATTCGGGAAGCTTACCCACATGGCGGGAGTGTTCCTGAGTCCGACGAGGAACATGGCGAACAACAACCGTGCTGTCAGGCATGTCAACCCATGGGATTATCCGGTCAAGCTGCACCCGTACGACGAGTATGAAGATGAGCTCCGTGAAAAGATGATAGGGGCCGGGATCCCGGTGGAGAGGGAAGAGTAATGTCGACGCCAGACGAACCTGATTATTACAAGAAAGAAGACCTGCTGAACATCAGCACCGCGCCTCCCCCGACATCGTGGATGGAGACGCCGGTGGATTTCAGGAGGGGCAGCTACATATATCCTGGAAAGGCCAAGAACCTGAAGGTCGTAGACCTGCCGAATCCGAGAGATTGGGCGGTGACCGACGTCGACTGGAAGCTTCAGGACGATTGGAAGAGAATCATTCTGGAAGGCATGGCTGACCGCCTTGCGAAGTACCGGTCCTTCAGGATCTTCATGGATACCTGCGTGCGATGTGGAGCTTGCGCCGACAAGTGCCACTTCTTCATCGGCAGCGGTGATCCAAAAAACATGCCTGTGCTCCGAGCGGAGCTGCTTCGCTCCATCTACCGTAAGGACTTCACCGCCCTTGGGAAGGTGTTTGGCAAACTCGCCGGCGGCCGTGAGTTGACTGTCGATGTCATAAAGGAGTGGTTCTACTACTTCTATCAATGTACGGAGTGTCGTCGCTGCTCTGTGTTCTGCCCTTACGGCATCGATACGGCAGAGATCACCATGATCGGCCGAGAGCTGTTGGGACTGTTGGGACTCTACGTCAACTGGGTGCTCGAGCCTGTGGCCAACTGCTTCCGGTTGGGGAACCACCTGGCAATCCCACCGCACGGCCTTGTGGACACTCTGGAGTTCATGGCCGACGATATCGAGGAGGCGACGGGTATCAAGGTGGACATACCCATCAACAAGAAGGGTGCAGAGATCCTGTTCGTAACTCCTTCAGGTGATTTCGTTGCAGACCCCGGCATCTACACCTGTATGGCGTACATGCTGCTGTTCCATGAATTGGGACTCGACTACACGTGGAGCACGTATGCCTCGGACGGTGGGAACTTCGGATTGTTCACGTCGCACGAGATGATGAAACGCCTGAACAACAAGATTTATCACGAGGCCAAGCGTTTGGGTGTCAAGTGGGTCTTGGGTGGAGAGTGCGGACACATGTGGCGGGTGGTCAACCAATACATGGACACCATGAACGGTCCCGCCGACTTCCTCGAAGTGCCCAAATCGCCGATAACAGGCACCGTGTTCGAAAATGCGCGATCAACGAAGATGATACACCTCATGGAGTTTGTCGCCGATCTGATCAGGCATAACAAGCTGAAGATCGATCCCTCGAGGAACGATCACATTAGAGTCACATTTCACGACTCGTGCAATCCTGCCAGGGCGATGGGCATTATCGAAGAGCCACGTTACGTGATAAAGAGCGTGTGCAACAACTTCTTCGAGATGCCGGAGAACACGATCAAAGAGCAGACGTTCTGCTGCGGTGGCGGAGCCGGTCTCGGGACGGACGAGAACATGGAGATGCGGTTGCGTGGAGGATTGCCAAGGGGCAGCGCGGTCAAGCACGTGCAGGACAAACATGACGTCAACTTCCTGGCGGCAATGTGTGCCATCGACAGGGCGACACTAATCACCGTCTGCGACTATTGGGCGCCAGGCGTAAAGGTGACCGGGATCAGTGAAATGGTCGCTAACGCGATGACTTTCACGGGTGAGAAGAAACGCACCGTGAACCTGCGCCTAGAGGAAATTCCGGCATGGGCAAACGGTGACGAAGCTGAAGGCAATGGAGGCGACACCGATGAGTGACAAAGGCAAGATCATTGGCGGGCTGGTTGTCTTCCTGGTCCTCGTGACATTCCCGCTCTGGCACCCGGTGGCGGCGGGTGGCGACTCGGCCATGCCCGAACTCGAGTACCCTGACGACGAGACTGAGTGCATTGAGGAAACCGAGTTCATGAGAGCAAACCACATGGACATGCTGAACGACTGGCGGGACGCGCTGGTGCGGGATGGCATAACAGAATACACATCAACTTCGGGCCAGCAGTACACAATGAGTCTAACGGGAACGTGTATGGATTGTCATGACGATAGGGACGCATTCTGCACGCGATGCCACGACTATTCAAACGTGGATCCATATTGCTGGGACTGCCATGTAGAGCCGAGGGGAAACTGAGCGATGGATGAGAGTAGACGCAGTTTCCTGGAAAAGGCTGGTAAGTCGGCTTTAGGGCTGGGTTGGGGCTTGCCGTTGTTGAACACGGCATGTTCGGAGCCAGGCGATCACGGTCACCATATTCCCCTGCGGTCCGAGAACCAATGGGCCATGGTGATTGATGTTGAGAAGTGTAAGAACGAAGAAGTGCGCCGCGCATGCATAGATGCATGCAATGTTACGCACAACGTTCCGAACATACCCGATCCCGACGACGAGATAGCCTGGATCTGGGAAGAGGATTACAAGCATGTGTTCCCGGAGCAGGTGCACGACCATACGCCGGCTTCCGTCGGAGATATTCCGATTCTGGTGCTTTGCAACCATTGCACGAATCCACCCTGCGTTCGAGTGTGCCCCACTCAGGCCACCTGGAAGAGGGAGACTGACGGCCTAGTGATGATGGACATGCACCGCTGCATCGGTTGTAGGTACTGCATGGCTGCATGTCCGTACGGATCTCGGAGTTTCAATTGGCGTGATCCGCGGCCGTACATTGCACCTGACTCAGAGGGTAATCTTCCTTCCGACTACCCCAGTCGTACAAAGGGTGTGGTGGAGAAGTGCAATTTCTGCGCTGAGCGGATCCGAGAAGGATTGCTGCCGGCGTGTGTAGAAGCTGCAAATTCCGTGGAGGGCGGCGAAGGTGCGTTGACGTTTGGAGATCTGACTGACCCAAATTCCGAGGTGAGTCGGCTGCTTCATGACAACCATACTATCAGTAGACGCGTCGGTCTCGGGACCGGCCCCAATGTGTATTACATCATCTAATGCTCGGTTGGGTTAGATGCCGATAAACGAGAGGTAGAATCTATGCTGCAGGACGCAATCCGAGGGGGCCGGCGATATTGGACTCTTGTGGGGTTCTGGGGAGTACTGATCGTCATCGGGATTAGTGCATGGGGATACCAGCTGAGTGAAGGGCTGCATGTCACGGCTATGTCGCAGGACATCACGTGGGGCATGTACATTGCGCAGCTCACATTTATGGTAGGTATCGCCGCGTCTGCCGTAATGGTGGTGTTGCCGTACTACTTGCACGACTATAAGGCCTTCGGCAAGATGGTGATCATTGGAGAAAGCCTTGCCGTATCGTCGGTCTTGATGTGCATGCTGTTCGTCTTCGTCGACCTCGGCCAGCCCGCGCGCGGCGCCAACATCATTCTGCACCCAACTCCAAACTCTGTGATGTTCTGGGACATGCTAGTGCTGTCGGGCTACTTGTTCCTCAATCTGGTAATCGGTGCAGTGACGTTCGAGGCAGAGCGCAAAGGTACCCCACCTCCGAAGTGGGTCAAACCATTGATCTACCTTTCGATACCGTGGGCGGTGAGTATCCACACGGTGACGGCGTTCCTATATTCGGGGCTCGAAGCTCGGACCTTTTGGATGACGGCGATCCTCGCTCCCCGGTTCCTGGCGTCCGCCTTTGCAACGGGGCCGAGCCTTCTGATACTCTTGGCGCTGATTCTGAGGAAGTTCACGACCTTCGACGCCGGGAAGCAGGCGATACAGAAGCTTGCGATGATTGTCGCATATGCCGTGGCGATCAACCTTTTCTTTTTGCTCGTCGAGTTGTTCACAGTGATGTACAGCAGCATGCCGCACCACACGGACGGGTTCAGATACATGTTCTTTGGGATCGAGGGTCACAACACGCTTGCGCCTGCAATGTGGGTTGGCCAGATAATCGGTCTGATCTGTCTCGTGGCACTCTGGGTTCCCAAGGTCCGTGCCAATGAGAAGTACCTGGCGGCACTTGCTGTCGGAGTAATACTCTCGCTCTGGCTCGAGAAAGGTGTGGCAATGGTGGTCATAGGGTTTATTCCGGCGCCGTTGGGGCAGGTGTCTGAATACATTCCTACGCTCACAGAATACCTGATCACCCTCGGGGTTTATTCGATAGGCTTCTTGTTGCTCACGATCTTCTACAAGATCATAACGACAGTCAGAGAGAGGTTGGGACCAGCATAGGGCCATCCGAAATGGAACTCTATGTGAATAGATAGATGTGAGGTAATAGCAGTGCAGTTAGGAGAATTGAGCAGAAAACAACAAACGCCATCATTCCAAGCGGAGAGGAAACAACATGGCAGATTCAGGTAACAATGGCACTCCGTTGCTAGACGAACTGGAAAAGGGACCCTGGCCCAGCTTCGTCACGCAGATCAAGGAGGCAGCCGAAGACAAGGAGTCGTGCGCGGCTCTATTGAGACTTCTCGAGCGGTCTTACGAAGAGAAGATCGGCCACTGGAAGCACGGTGGTATCGTGGGCGTCATGGGTTATGGCGGTGGCGTAATCGGACGCTACAACGACCTGCCCGAGGAATTCCCTGAGATCGCGCACTTCCACACAATGCGTATCAACATGCCGACTGGCTGGTTCTACACGTCGGATGCATTGAGGACCGTCTGCGACATCTGGGACAAGCATGGTTCGGGACTCACCAACATGCATGGGTCGACCGGTGACATTATTCTACTCGGTACATCCACCGACGAATTGGAACCCACATTCCAAGAGTTGGCGAAGAACGGTTTCGACATCGGTGGCTCCGGTTCCGACCTGCGGACGCCAAGCGCATGCAACGGCCCGGCTCGGTGTGAGTGGGCCTGCTACGACACGCTGAACGCCTGTTACGACTTGACGCAGGAATTCCAAGACGAGCTGCACCGTCCGGCATTCCCTTACAAGTTCAAGTTCAAGTTCGCGGGATGCCCGAACGATTGCGTAGCGTCAGTAGCGAGAGCTGACCTGTCGATCATTGGAACTTGGCGTGACGAGATCCGGATCGATCAGGCAGAGGTAAAGGCGGCTGAGAAAGCCGGCCTCGACATCATCAAGGACGTGTGTTACAACTGCCCGACCAAATGCATGGAGTGGGACGGCAAGGAACTGAAGATCGACGACTCCAACTGCGTGAAGTGCATGCACTGCATCAATGCGATGCCGAAGGCTCTTCGCCCAGGCAAGGACACCGGTGCGACGATCCTCCTCGGTTCCAAGGCGCCAATCGTGGAAGGTGCAATGCTGTCGTCAGTCATCGTTCCGTTCATGAAGATGGAGCCTCCATACGAGGAGCTCAAAGACCTCATCGAGAGGATCTGGGACTTCTGGGGTGAGAATGGTAAGAACCGCGAGCGGTGCGGTGAGCTGATGCAGCGCGTCGGACTCGGGAATTTCCTGGAGGAGATCGAGGTAGATCCGATTCCCGAGATGGTTGCACATCCCAGGGACAATCCGTTCATCTTCTTCGAGGATTACTACGAAGAAGGCGATGAGGACGAGGAAGAGGACGAAGGGTAATGCCGTTGGATGCTACATCCAGCAGACAAACTTTGAGACTAATCGTACCAATGGGGAGATAGAGCGATGGCAGTGGCAAAGGACAGAATAACGGATATCGGACCTCCGCATTACGAGAAGTTCCTGCATCCGATAATCAAGAAGAACTATGGGCAGTGGAAGTACCACGAAATCGTCAAACCCGGCGTCATGGTTCATGTTGCCGAGTCGGGCGACAAGATCTTCACCGTGCGCGCGGCTTCGCCGAGGCTGCTCGCAACCAAACGAATTCGCAAGTTTGCCGAATTGGCGGACAAGTACTGCGACGGTCATCTGCGCTTCACTAGTCGCAACAATGTAGAATTCCTGTTGGCGAGTGACGAGAAAATCGACGACCTCATTAAGGAGTTGAACGACCTGGGCCACATAGTTGGTGGTATCGGCAACTCGATCTCCAACATCGTTCATACGCAGGGTTGGGTGCACTGTCACTCGGCGGCCACAGACGCCTCGGGCGTCGTGAAATGCGTGATGGATGATCTGCACGAGCACTTCACGTCGAACGACGTGCCGGGCAAGCTTCGTATCGCCCTGGCATGCTGTCTCAACATGTGCGGCGCCGTGCACTGTTCGGACATAGCGATTCTCGGGGTGCACCGCAGGCCACCGCGGCCAGACCATCCCACATTGAACAAGCTGTGTGAGATTCCAAACGTTATTGCCTCTTGTCCTACAGCGGCAATACGGCCGGCTACCGTTGACGGTCATCCTACCATCGAAATCGACGAAGACCTTTGCATGTTCTGCGCGAACTGCTTCACGGTCTGTCCCTCGTTGCCGATGGCAGATGCACTGAATGACGGTGTTTCAATTTGGGTTGGCGGCAAGGTCTCCAACGCTCGTTCTGAACCGACGTTCTCGAAACTCGCAATCCCGTTCTTGCCGAACAATCCGCCGCGTTGGCCCGAGGTAACCGACGCCGTTCGCAATATCGTCGAGGTGTGGGCGAATAACGCGCGCAAGTTCGAACGGATGGGTGAATTCATTGAGCGCATTGGTTGGCCGAAGTTCTTTGAAATGACTGGCATCGAGTTCCAGAAGGAACATATCGATGACTTCAAGCACGCCGGATTGAGTTACAAGCGATCCGCGCAGCTCAGACACTAGGAGGTATTACGATGGCCGTCACGCCAGAGGAAATTGCGGACGCCATGTTCGAGATGGTCAAAGAGTATCAAGGCAAGAAGAAGTTCAAAGCCGGCGATTTGACCAAGGCGATGATGCAGAAGTACGCCGCCGAAGGAGTTGACAAGAAGCAGTGCAAGCTTGCTATCCGCACGCTGATGGACTCCGGCAGATGTGTCTACACCTATTTTGGCGGCAGCTTCATCGAGCTTCCTCATACCGAGGGAGCCGCGGAAGGGGCTGGCGGCTAGTATTAGCCGTCAGCTTTTCAAAATAAACACGGGCTAGCGCCCGTATTGCCCTCGCCACTGTGGGCGCGGGTCGAGGTATGACTAATGGCTGTAAAGAGAACAAAAAAGAAGAAGAGGAAGCGAGATTACAGCGCGTCTAGCACTGGTAGTGGTCGCGAACAGTCGCCGTTGCGACCCAAACACGTCACGAAAAAACCGCCTTGTCAGAACGCATGCCCCAGTGGGAATCGCATACGTGAGTGGCTGACCACGATCGCTCAGGCTGAACACCTGGAGAAGTCGAAAGAACAGGCGTACACCGAGGCATGGGAGAGCTACACGGACACCAGTCCGTTTCCGTCGGTGTGTGGACGTGTCTGCCCGCATCCTTGCGAGTCCGGGTGCAACCGGAATGAGCTCGAAGGTGCAGTTGGCATCAACAAGGTCGAGCGCGTCATTGGTGACTTCGGTTTGAATAACGGCCTGAAGTTGAAAATGAAAACCGACGAGAAGCGTGCAGAGAAGGTCGCCGTCGTCGGTGGTGGCCCGGGTGGCTTCTCTTGCGCGTACCAGCTAGCGAGGCGGGGCTATTCGGTCACTGTTTTTGAAGCTGCTGACAAACCGGGTGGTATGCTCCTATGGGGTATCCCTCGCTATAGACTTCCGGCCGACATAATCGAGAAAGAGATACAGAACATCGTCGATCTCGGTGTCGAGTTGAAGTTGAATACGCGAGTCGGAAAAGACATCCCGTTTGACGAATTGCGCTCAGAATACCAGGCGGTGTTCGTCGCAATCGGTGCTGAGAAGGGATTGAAGCTCAGGGTCGAGGGTGAGGAAGCCGACAACGTCATGTCGGGCGTGGATTTCCTCAATCGCATGCATCATGGCGAGACCGTCGACGTAGGTGACAACGTCATCGTTGTAGGCGGTGGTGACACCGCCATCGATGCCGCGCGCATCTGCAAACGTCTCGGTGCTACCACAACGATTCTGTATCGGCGCACCATCAAAGAGATGCCTGCCATCGAGGAGGAGATCGAGGAAGCGCAGGAAGAAGGGATCAAGCTGGAGTATCTCGCCGCACCCATCGGATTCAACAAAGACGGCAACAAGATCACCAGCATGCAATGCATACGCATGGAATTGGGTGAGCCGGATGATTCGGGAAGAAGACGTCCTGTGCCGATCGAAGGCTCGGAGTTCGAGATTCCTGCCAGCACTGTCATCCCTGCCATCAGTCAAGAGCCTGACTTCACGGGACTCGAGTCCTTGATAGAAGGGCGCGACTGGATCAAGGTGAATGATGAGTTTGCGTCCACCAAGGTAGAAAATGTGTGGGCAGGTGGCGACGCGACCAACCTCGCACTGGTGACCGATGCCATCGGCCACGGCCGATACGCTGCCGAAGCAATAGACCGCCAGTTCCGTGGTCTGAAGAAGCCAGAGGATACACAGCCGTTGATCAAGACTGATCGTATGGTGCTGGATCACTATCCAAAGGCGGATCGTTTGGAGGCAGCGAAACTCTCAGTCGAAGAACGGCTCGCGAATATGGATGCAGAAGCGAACCTCGCTTTGACCGAAGAGCAGGCCATTGAGGAAGCCAAGCGTTGTATGAGCTGCGGATACTGTATGGACTGTGAGAAGTGCTGGCTCTACTGCCAGGATCAGGCCATCGAGAAACCGATGAAAAAGGGCGAGCTGTATATCTTCAAGCTCGGCAACTGCACCGGCTGCAAGAAGTGCTCGGAGATTTGTCCGTGCGGCTTCATAGAAATGGCGTAACGAACTGAGATATCCGCGCATTCTTGTCGCCGGGTTGCGCGGAGGCAGCGGCAAAACGCTGGTGACCTTGGGCTTGGTTGCAGCTTGGCGAAAAAACGGCAAGACGGTGGCTCCCTTCAAAAAGGGCCCCGACTACATCGACGCGGCGTGGTTGTCGGCCGCAGCAGGTATGCCCTGCCGGAATATGGATATGTATCTCATGTCTCGGCAGGGCGTTCTGTCTTCGTTGGGGGGGCAGGTGGGGTGTTCCGACGTCGCCGTCATCGAAGGCAACCGCGGTTTGTACGACGGGATGGATTCGGAGGGTAGCTACAGCAGCTCGGAGTTGGCTAAGCTGCTGACCACTCCTGTTGTGCTGACTGTCGATTGTACCAAAGCAACTCGTACGGTGGCCGCGATGATCTTGGGCTGCATGCGACTCGATCCGGAAGTCCCGATCAGGGGTGTCGTGTTGAACCAAATCGCCGGCAAGAGACACGAATCCGTGGTTCGCGCATCAGTAGAGGATAGCTGTGGATTACCCGTTCTTGGGGTAATTCCCAAGATCGCCGAACAACTGTTCCCGGAGCGCCACTTGGGCCTGGTGCCTCCTCAGGAACACTCAGAACGAGAACAAGCGGTACTGCAGGTTTCGAATATTGGCGAAAAGTATCTGGATCTGGAAGCGTTCTGGGAACTAGCGCAAAGTGCACCAGCGTTCGAAGCCGAGATTGTAGTGGCACCGGCCGTCGAGAGTGGCGAACACGTTCCGGTGAACATAGGTGTATTCCGCGACGCGGCGTTTCAGTTTTACTACCCGGAGAACCTCGAATCGCTCGTTGAAGCCGGCGCAAAGCTCATAGAGATCTCGCCTCTGGTTGACTCGGAACTACCCGACGTGGACGCATTGTACATCGGAGGAGGGTTTCCGGAGACGCTGGCACCGCAGCTATCAGGCAACAGCGCGTTCCGTGAGTCGCTCAGAGTTGCTATCGAAAATGGGTTGCCGGTGTACGCCGAGTGCGGTGGAGCAGTCTACTTGGGCGAAAAACTGCTATACAACTCGATGGAATACTCGATGGTTGGTGTGTTGCCCGTGGTCTTTGGATTCCAGAAGAAGCCACAGGGCCATGGTTATGTGAGAATCGAGACGGTACGAGAGAATCCTTTTTTTGAAGTCGGACAAGCTCTCAAGGGTCACGAATTTCACTACACACGCGTGGAATCGTGTGGTACTGAAGAAACGGTGTTTGCGTTCGACGTAGGTCGCGGGTTCGGTTTTGACGGTAAACACGATGGCATGTGCAGGTACAACGTGGTAGCCTCCTACACGCACGTACATGCGCTTGGAGCCGGGAGTTGGGCTCCAGGGGTCGTCAAGGCGGCCAGGAAGTACAAGAGTAGGTAAGAACAAACAACACTTCCTTTATGAAAGAATACACGATGCGAGTACGCAGATTTTCGATGTTTACCCGCGTAGCCGCAGTTGTCGTCACGGCTTTGGCGTTTCAGCCATCGCTTCTGCACGCAGTGCAGGAAGCGGGTGTGATGACTGGCGGAGATCAGTTGGTATGGTGGGCATGGCCGTTGATCTTGTTGGTACTGACTTTCGTCATGGGGATACTCGCTGCGCTGGGTGGAGTTGGTGGGGGGGTTCTCTTCGTTCCGATAGTGAGTGGATTTTTCCCATTTCATCTGGATTTCGTCCGTGGTGCCGGGCTTTTGGTAGCACTCAGTGGTGCGTTGGCGGCTGGCCCAGGATTCCTGAAGATGAACCTAGCCAGCTTGAGGCTCGCAATGCCAGTGGCGCTAATCGCGTCCACGTGCGCCATCATTGGAGCGATGGTTGGGCTGGCGCTTCCGACCAACCTCGTTCAGACTGCGCTGGGTGCGACCATTCTGGGAATTGTGGCGCTGATGATTGCCGCCAAGAAATCTGAGTTTCCAGATGTGCCCCAGGCAGACAAGATCTCTTCCGCGCTTGGTATCTACGGCGTGTACACCGAGGCGAGCATAGGTAAGAACATCGACTGGAAGATCCACCGCACGGCCCCCGGCCTCTTCCTGTTCATCTTCATCGGATTGATGGCAGGCATGTTTGGATTGGGTGCCGGATGGGCCAACGTTCCAGTGCTGAACTTGGTGATGGGGGCGCCGCTCAAGATCAGCGTGGCGACGAGCAAGTTCCTGCTTTCGATTACCGACACGTCCGCGGCCTGGGTTTATCTAAACCAGGGATGTGTCATCCCAATGATGGTCGTCCCGTCTCTCGTCGGGATCATGTTGGGGTCGTTCATAGGAGTGCGAATCCTCAGGGTTGCCAAACCGAGCTTCGTGCGTTGGCTCGTCATCGGCCTTTTGCTCTTTGCCGGAGCGAAGGCGATCACCAAGGGACTAAACCTCCCGTTCTTCTTCTAGGACAATAGGGGAACACGAGAATGACTGACGATATCAAAACCCCAGAGGCAAACGAGGAGCAGATCCTCTACGCGAAGATCCTGGAAGTGGGCATGTACATTGGGTTGATGATTTTGCTGGTGACCTTTGTTCTCTACATGACTGGGATCATGGCGCCCGCTGTGCCCATTGAACTGCTGCCCAACTATTGGGTGCTGCCCGTCCACGACTACCTGGAGACCATCAACCACGAATACCTGCATCGCGATCATGTGGTAACGGGCTGGGGATGGTTGGCGGTGCTGGGAAAGGGTGACTTCGTGAACTTCCTCGGCATTGCTGTTCTTTCGGGGGTCACCATTGTCTGTTACGTGGGGATTCTTCCGACTTTGCTACGGAAGAAACAGACGGCTTATCTGTTGATGGCATTGGCAGAAGTCATAATACTGGTGCTAGCGGCTAGCGGTATCTTGACCGCAGGTCACTAGGCGAGGAATCACAGCGGAGGGCAACCTGCGGTTTCTTCCTGTTGGCATCGATGTCAGGGGCAGGAGATGCCTCGTCGTCGGAGGTGGGGCCGTAGGCGCGCGAAAAGTAACAAAATTGGTTGAGGCCGGAGCAAAGGTGACGGTAGTCTCACCCGTCCTCGCTGATGCCCTAGTAGAGAAACTCGATTCCAGCAGTATCAGCTGGATCGAGGGTACGTACAGGTTGGAGCACCTGGCAGGCGCATTCTTGGTTGTGGCTGCAACAGACGACCAGTTGCTCAATGCAGAGATCGTCGAATCCGCCACGGAGCGAGGCGCATTGGTGTGTGATGCATCCTCGGTGGAGCGGTCCCAGGTGATCTTTGGCGCACTGCACAGAAACGAGTCAAACGTTACGATTGCGGTATTTACAGATGGACGCGATCCGGCTGAGGCCAGACGCACACGTGACCACATAGCCGGGTTGCTGGACCCCGATTGCAGGTTGGAAGACGAAGCCGGTCCGTCCTGAATACAAATCACTATGTCTAACGGAGCAAAATCCAGGCGCCAGAGTGCGCTTCTATTGGCGTCCATCGGCAGTGAGAATGTCGAGGTGGCGTCTGCGGTGAACCAGCGCTTGGAGGCACAGGCATACGCCGTGGCGTGTCAGCTCCCAGAAGGGTGGCAGGTTCTTCACGGTCAGTTTGAAGGTGTTCCATCGATCGAGGAGTCGATAAACAAAATTGATTCTGCCGTCGAGGAACTCGTTGTTGTTCCGATGTATCCCCAATTTTGTCACGCAACGAGCGGTGCCATTCTACGTGAGGTCTATCGAGTCGTCGGTGAACTGCCCATCCCGTTTGATCTGACCACGCGCACCCTCTGGTACAATGATGGTGGGTACGTGAATGCTCAGGCCCGCTTGGTTGCCTCGTTCACGTCATCATTGGAGCTATCTCCGCAAGACACTCAGCTGATTATGCTGGCACAAGGGTTAGAGCCAACTGACAAGGAAGCCAGCATCACATATGAAGAGCAGCTGAACTGCACTGTGGAACTGGTGCTGGAGAGGTTGGGATGGCCGACCGAACGCGCGGCTGTCGCGTATCGGTCACCCGGGTCTCGAGGGCACTCGACGCAGGTTGACCTTGAGATCTGTATCAACGAGCTCGCGCAATCAGGCGACAAGAGCATTGTCGTTGTACCAATGACGCTCCCGTCCGGTAGGTGGGAAACTCCCGAACAGCTGTCGAGTATGTGCCCGCGAGGGTTCGAGGAAGATGGCGGCCGGTTGTTCATGGCGCCGCTGTTGGATACCTACGGGCCCTTCATGACGGCAGTCAAGAATCTTACGGTGCGCGGTCCAAGGTCAGTGGCATTGGGAATGAAGGGAACCGCCCCGCTACTCGTTCGAAGGAGTGAACCTGAGGACGTCGCCGACGCCACACCTGAGTCGCTCGTCGTGATCGGTGCGTCGATTGCAGGTAAGATCCGCGCAGAGCATGGCCCAGACGTGGTACATAGTCCGCCCGGAGTATTCTGCAAGGTCAAGAAAACACGCAAAGAACTCCGGGCCTTCTTGGACTGGGTACGGGAGGAAACACTGGTCGAGGAAGCGTTCGTATGGTCAACCTGCCAGCGGATCGAGTTTTACGGGTGGCATGCTGCTGCCGACGAGGTCGCGGATAATGAATGGCCTGTAGCGGAAATCAGACAGCACCTCTATGGCAATGAACCCGATGGCTTGAAGGTCAACGTCTTTTTTGGCGTTGAAGGTTGGCATCACCTCATGCGAACCGCTTGCGGTCTCAACAGCGCGTTGCCGGGTGACACCGACGTCGTGTATCAACTTCAGACCTCTTGTCGAATGGGAGAACGTATTGGAACGGTAGGAGCGAGGGCGCTGAGTCTGGTGGATGGCGCAGTCGCGTTAGCGGAGGAAGTGCGCGAAAACACTCCGTGGAGTCGGTTCAGCCGCGGGTTCTGCGCCGCTGCCCTGTCGCGAGTTCATGACCTCAGTGGCGCCGACCTCGAGCGTTGCCGTCATGTCGTAATTGGAGGTTCTGCTACATCGCGTTCGGTACTCTCGACTCTCAAGGAGCGATACAAAGTTGCCGAGCGGCAGCTAACCTTGGTGTATCGAGATCACCACGGTCAGATGAAGCTGTTGAGGAACGCAATTGGCCACGGAAAACGTGGGGGAACATGTGTCGGTCCGACAGGCCTTTGACGTGGCGGACCGGAAAGAGGCGGTCGCCTTCGGCGCGGGGGTGTGGATCAGGTCGCACGCGCCGACGCGCGTCCGCGCCCTTCTCCGCCAGGTGAACGCGGGTCAGAACCAGGGATCGGTCCTCGGCGAACGAGTCGCAACGCAAACGAACACGTGGGAGCGTGTAACGGTCGTCGGGACGCCGAAACCGGACACCAAACAGGTCGAGCTCGTTCTGCGGTTGGAGGGGCCGGACAGCCGGGCTTTCCTGGACGACGTCAAGCTCATTCACTGGCCGACCTGGAGCAACATCCAGCCGCTGGCCACCGACACCTTCGAGCAGCAACTGTTTCTCGTGGACGCACTGAGGACGCTGCTGGAATGGCCGACACCGCGCACGCACGTTCACCATCTGATCGGCAG
>CAYTDU010000062.1:0-14281 GCA_964436395.1 uncultured Gemmatimonadaceae bacterium
GTGCCAGGCGTAGCTCCACCGCAAAATGTAGTCACCAAGAGGGAGTGTAGCGGGGGTTGCCAAACTCAGCTTCTGAAGACCAACCGGTGGCCCAAGAGTTGTGGTCGAAACACCCAAGCTCTGCGCGATGAGCGGTGTCTTTTCGATAACTGGGGATTCCAACAACATCGCTCACCTCATTGTGGCCAAAACATCCAACCGACTGCCAGCCCAAGGTTCAACAAACCATACGCACGAATTGCCACTCGACATCTCGACTGGGCTAGTCGGGCGCCATACAGCAAGCTGAACACACCGAGGGAAATACCCATGCCGACCGCGATGGACATGCCCCACCATGTAACCGATCGCATGAAAACACCAGGCATGAACAAATGCCCGCCGAGAATCCCGAAGGCATATGGCAGCGTCCAGAATTTCAGGCTCGCGCCCATCGTGATTCCAGAAATTGTGTCCTCATCGTTGGGCACACGATTGAAGAATGCGACGATGATGTCCCAACCGATGATGACAGAGCCCGATACAGCCATGACCCACAATGTGCCTTCACGCCAATCCATTGGTCACTCCCTTAGCTTGTTACGCTCCCGCACCGCATCGCTCAGCCGATCAATGCGCTGCCCAAGATACTGAATTTCGCCTTTGAAGTCTTCTCGCAGCTGCTTGAGCGAGTCCTGAAAATCCTGACGCTGCTCTTTCAGCTCATTGCGGAAATCATCACGGGTGGTGCGAAGCTCTTCCTTGAAGAACTCATTGGTGGACTTCAACGACTCTTTGAAGTCGCTGGCAAGACGAGGAATCGTATGAGTGAATGTACGGCGAACGAGCCAGGCGAGCAGCGTGAAGGCCGCTCCCCCAACCCCAATCTCTACAAGCCTAAATACATATTGCTCGTCCATGTCTCAACTCCGCGTGGACCTCAAGGTCCAATCTAGCCGCGTCGTTGAAACAGGACAATCTCCAACGTAATTGTTCCACCGACGCCACGAACAAAAATATCAGCCCGGTCGCCTTCGTGGGTTTCTACCGGAGCTTCCCACTCTCCGTAAGGCGCCGTAGCTGCCGCCACTGGTATTTCGACGTAATTCTCGTCAGCGTCATAGTCATTTTCGGTGAAATACACACGACCGACGTTGGCGCTTTTATTCCGAATCTTCAGGAACAAGAGATAGAATGGCAGCCTGACCTTGCGCCCGGTCGTGTCAGCATCGACCCGCCGGACGACAGGCACGCCGCCACGCACAGTCGCAACCATGTCGACCTCCTAGCTCAGCTCGAGCTTACTTGCCGTGTGCTCGCCACGAAACCTTGGTAGCCGTCACACCAGGAGTCACCCCATCGGCTTGCATCACGTAAAGATGCAATCGCTTCGTTGCGCGCTCCGGCTCGTCAAGCAACGCAGCTCCGACAATACAGTCAGTCGCCGTGGGTGTCGCCGCCAACGTAGCCGAATGCATCTGGACGACTCGCAATCCAGTGTCGACGATGAGGTCGCCCGTCACCTCGACGATAGCGCCAGCCTCAAACGGTTGATGAATACTGTTGGGTGCTGTCATGTTCATCCTCCAAAAGTAGGCTTAGCCTACTCATACATGGCGTCTTTGACTCGAGCGATGAGCGTTTTCTTACCAATATTCGTCGCATACGAGATCTCGTAGGCGTCGGCCATCAGCTTGAGATACTCAATCGACATCGACTCGTCTGGGTCAGGCCACTCCTCACCGTCTTCTGGTACCAAGGGATCGCCCTCAACTACCTCAACCGCTTGCTTCACGGCTGCGATATCATCGGCTTTCTGGGACTTCTTGACCTTCTGCTCTGCATCCGCGACCGGCTTCATGGCGTCTTCTAGGTGTTGGACAGGGTTGCCATCAGCACCGAGCAACTTCACACCACCGGCTGCCTTTGCTCTCTCCACGCGAGCTGCAACCCGCTGCGCAGCCTTCTCGGGATCGTACTCCTGCCAGGTGTCAACGTTCTGGAGCAGCTTCGCGGCGTGTTCCTCAGCAACATCTCGACAGACACCGTCCTTTTCGATTTCGTAGACAGTTCCATCCACGAGCACCTTCGTGTTCCGCTTGTGTGGTAGCAAATTCTCGAGATCCATCGCTCGCTCTCCTCGTTGTGCCCGAGCGAAATTGCTCGGGGTGGTTATCCGCCACCCCAAGCAATCACTCACTCATGGTACACGTCAAGGTCCGAAAGTCAGTGACTACGGAGCCCCGACGTAGCCCTCAGCACGCCCGATGTTCTTGAACAACAAGTTCTTGCCGTACGCGTACATGACGGGCACGAGGTAGATGACTTGGGCCCACCGGATGCTCGTATCGATGGTAGCGAGCGGAACCTTGATCATCGGCGCGAGTTGCTTCACCGACAACGACTCCATGTTTTGCTGGAACAGCAATGCGATAGTCGTACCCGGTAGATTGTCGTTGAAGTCATCAATGGTTGTCGCGCCCGCACCCGCGCTCGGAACACGCAACACGAGCCGCTCAGAGCCCGCCGCCCCATCCTTCTTAGTACGGAAAATCTCGTACCAATCAGGAGCCTCACCGCCGCCGGGAGTCAAAGTGAACGTGACTTTGTCGCCGGCAGCGACGGTCACGGCGGTCGGGCCAGCGACAACGTCCACCGCTGCGGAACGCCCGTAGCGGTTCACCGCTTGCGCGGTGTAGAAGTAGTCGCCCGCGTCGTCAGCCTCAAACTTCGAGGCAGCATCCGCCGGGGTGGTCACGGCACCCGGAGTCGGAGCGCCAGGCCGTTTGGCCGCAGCACCCAGAGCGCCGGTCGGTCCACCACCGTCCGTGATAAACACGTCGGGGTTGAAGCGAACGTCGCCGGCTGGGCTGGTGAAACCACGAATGTCGAGACCGATCATGCCCTCGTTGGTCTTGGCGAACTGGTCGTAGCGCGCCTTCGGGAAGAACGATTTGACCAGGTCGGTCTTCGTCTTCGGGTTGAGATATAGGTCGGTCGGAATTCCGTAGTTGGGTGCGTCGAAAACGGTGAGCGCCGCATCCATCAGCACATCTTCGCTCAACGGCCGACCACGAAGATCAATCACGTTGGTCGCCGGTGCGTTGTCCTCAATGAGCTTCACGTAGCCGTCGAACTGCAGCGTCGACAACGAGGAGTCTCCATAGAACAGCGCCCGCTCGAGCACGCGCAACAGCTTCATGGTGCCGTTGACCGTTTCTTGCGCGACCACGTTGCCGTGGGCCGGGCGAATCAGCGTCATGGGGTGGGTCACTCGGCGAGTCGTGCCGAGGTACTTCACCTTCGCGTATGCGCGCTCGTAGGTCGAGCTGTCATCCTCGGGCAGATCGCCTTCTGCCATCCACGCTGAGTCTTCGTTCTCAGCGTAGCTCGAGAGAATGTTGTGCTCCTCGATCACATTGTACGCGGCCAGCTTCGGCAGGTTCCGCCAGAGCACCACGTGCTCCATACGAAACGTGGTCACGCGCAACGTGGCCTCGAGCGATTCGACGCGCAGCGCGAAACCATCGCCGGCTGCCCATGGAGGGCCTGGCGGGTTGATGTCGCCGCCGGCCTCGAGTGCCTTGTTCAACTCCTCAACCTCGGCGCCTGACGTGACACCGAAGCCTTCGATTCCCTCGTAATCCTTCCAAGTAACCATGTCCGGGTTCATCGAAATCCTCCTAGTTTACCCACTGATGGTGTTTTCTCTTCACACAGAGCGGTTGGCCCCTCAGTGGGCGGCGCCGCGCCTTTCTTGAACGTAGCTCGAGACCTCGCCGTAAAGCTTAGGGCTCACCCGATTGGTCTGCTCATACTTGGCCGTGGCCATCAGGAGATCCTCGCCGCACGCAGCGCGACCACCTCGACCTTCGGTCATCGACTTCTGGTGCATCCCCTGCATCGCTGCGAGGATCTCACCCTTGCTGAGAGTCTCCTCAGCCGGTGGCTCGTCGCCGAAGCTCTTGTTGAGCACGCGCGGAGCCGCGCCGCCAGTGGCTCCCTTGCTCTTGGGTCCGCGCACTGGGGCTTGCATGAAGCCCTCAAACTGCTCGGCCATCGACTTCACGAGGTGGCCGATGTCGCAGACCGCATTGGCCATCACGAGGTTGAACTCGTGGCGTCGGTTATCGCTCGACTCGATGGCGTCGCCCACTGCGTGCAGCGATTTCACCAGCTCGTCGTGTTGCTCTTTGAGGAAGTCAGAGACATCGAGTGCCTTCTGGAGAGGCTCGTTGTCCGCAAAACCCTTGACCAGCTCGTCGCCGGTTTGGGTCTGCTCGGGCTCGTCGGCAGCCTTACCGCCGAGGAGTTGGAACAGCTCATCACGCTCCGACTTCTCGAGGTCGCCGCTCTTGGCCTTCTCGAGCAGTGCTTCCTTGCGCGAGGGCGCATCGCCTTCCGTAGCCATGCCCTCGAGCTGAGCGAGTGACTTCTCCAAGTCTTCCGTGGTGACGCCGGGGGCGCCATTCATGTTCTCGTCGCCCATGATTCAGCTCCTAGATTCGCCCCTGACGTTTCAGGGCTTTGGTGAGGGAAACAATCCGCTCACAGGTGGCGAAGCTCAACTGAGGATGCTGCGACCGCACCCATAGAATCGCCTCATCATCCGAGAGCGACTTCTTCATACGCTTTTTCTTTTCCTCATCGGTCTCATCAAGCAATGACCGTTGCTTCGACTCAAAACTTTGAGGAACGACTACCTGGCCAGCCTGGTCACCAGTCTTGGGACCTTCTCCGGTGGGACTGCCACCGGGAACCGCCACGTTGCCGTAGCCGAGCGCCTTCTGCATGGCATCCGGGTCCGAACACTCCACCGCCATAATGCTCTTGGCGAGCAGCTCGAGCTTCGAGTCGCCCTGAACCGGCACGTGCGTGATGGCGACGTTCTTGACCTTGGCCTTGGCGATGGTTTTGCGTAGCGGCCCGACTCGCTTTTGGATCGAGCCCTCGACACTAAACCCGAGCCGCCGATTGGTCCGCTGTAGCGCTTTGCCCAGCTCCCAAATCTTGTCGGCTTTCTTCGTTTCCAAAAGGTAGCCCTCGGCCCAATGGCCATCGGCCTTCATAGTGTCACCATTCGGAAGAACGGTGTCTTTCTGAAAGAACTGGACGGCCTCGGGGTAGCCGAGGATGCCCGTCGCCGAGCGGTCGTGATTGTCGTTGTACCAACCGTAACTGAGAAAATCGTTGAAATCGAGCCCGCGTTGGAGAATCACCTCGCCCTGGCGGTCAGGGTTCTCCGTCGTGATCACGCCGCCGATGCGTCGTTGCTTCCCGGCTTCTGCGTCGGCCTTCTCGAAGAACGAGATCGGAATCTCAAAATCAAAAGGCAGGTCGCTCACAGGATCTACTCCCTGAGCACCTACCCCTATCGCGCCGCTGCGCCTACCGGGCCTTGGTGACTCGATCTCTCAGTTTCTGGAATCAACCTAACCGTTTCTGGAATCAACTGTCAAGAGCCGTTGCGAACGTAGTACCGTTCGTCTTCCAACTTGAACCCTTTGCGCAGCTCGAGCGGGGCCTCGACCGGCTTCCCACACCAATAGCAGAGCGCGTGACAGACACCATTGGAGTCAATCGTGACCTTCCCCTTCAAGCGCACGTTGATGTCGCCGCCCGATTTCTGAAGCAACTTATTGTTGCAGTGCGGGCACTTCATCGTTCCGCCAGTGTAATCGCTCTCTTCCAATATCGCTGCACCTCGTCCGTGGTCCTGAGCAATGGTCCCTGAACGAAAGGTCGCACGGATCGGTTGTAGCTGTCGAGGGACAAGGGTGTAAGTATCACTCGACCGTGCTCCGTGTGGAGCACGACCTGGTCAAGGTCGTCAAATTGCTCGAGCACGCCCTCATCATCGTCTGGGATCTCGAGCTGGAATCCCCGGTCGTTGGCCGCCCGCACCTCGATGCCGTTTTTGATGTAGGAGAGCATGGCCGCCGGCGCGAGCATCGCCATCCCCGGCTCGAGCTTTCGTAGGTCGACCAGCTCGTACACGAGATCGGCCTTGATCATGGCAGCACTCCCTTCTTCAACCCCGGTATGATGTTCGCAATGTTGGACCGGCTCCTCCCCGTGGCAACCTGGATGAAATGCTCGAGCGCGATGCCGTTCACCTCAACGATACCGTCCTTCTTCAGCCACCCAATGAGTTGTTGCTTTTCAGCTGCGGTTTCCACCACCACACCAGCCACGTCGCGCAACGAAATCCCATCCTCGAAGTCGCACTCGTTGGATGACTCGTGGTGCTGGATCTGTTGCCCACGTTTGCCGCTGTTGTGGTTGGCCCACTTTCCATAATGGTCGCCATTGAGGTCAAACCAATCCGTGCGCTCGAGCACGCGCGGGTGGATGATAAACTTCACGTCTTCACATTTATAGCCCCAACTGTCCCCATCAGCGTTGACGTTGCCGAGGCGCGTAAACGCGACACACGTGCCACCGCCATTGTGGTCACTATTAACCGAGCCCTCAGAGCCCTTCACGCCGCACAGCCACTTCGCGCGGTTGGCCCACAATCCCTTGCCCTCACGCAGGCGCGCGTACACGGAGCTGATACCGCCCATCCCCATGTAAACGAACTCGACACCAGCATCGACGATGGCATCCTTGTCGTGATCAGTTGTGACCACTTGCTTGCCATTGAAGCCAGCGACCACCTTCGTGTTCTGAAAAATCTCATCGGTAACACCACACGATGCGAGCGCTTTGTCGAGCGCGTCCTCGTCACGAATCATCGACTGAGACCAACGCCAGAACTCCGTGCCACCGACACCGCGCAGAAGCTGGTACTTCCTGAACAGCCGGTCGTCTTCCTCAGTGGGTTCGGCCATAGCTTCGGCCGAGGAGATACCCATCGACGCGAATCCGGCCGCCATCTCCTGCTCGAGGTCTTTCTCAATCGGCACTCGGATCTTGAACACGCCGTGAAGAGCTTCCTTGCCCTCGTCATCGAGCACCTGCACTCTGGTACCAGTCGACGTGGTAGCTGCGCGTCCTGACATCGACGCGACAACACCGCCGTTTCGCACAAGCGTGCCCGTGTCGGGCTCGTAGGTGATTTGATTGTAATCGTAGTGATCGAACTTCGTGCCATCAGTAGCTGAAAACACGAACGGCTCGAAGGTCATGTCTTCGAGCTTCGACGTGTCACGCAATTGACCCATGACCTCATAGTACACCTTGCCGTCCACATCCCGCACGCGCGTGACCTTCACCTGGTCATTCCAGAACGTGCCGTGCTTCCCACAGCGCACATAGTGGCCTGACTGCGGCGTGATGATGCTCTCCATGATGGCGAGGTCGCCTCGGTTGATGCCAACCGCTTCCCCGTCTTTGACGTTGCCCCCGAATGTCGGCAACGATGCCGACACGAACGGTTTGGGTTGTGGTGGACTTGTCGGAATCACCACGTCCTTGGTGGAAACGACATCAGACAGCATCGAGGTCGGCACCATCAGCATGGTGTAGTTGCCGCCAACCGCGATCTCGGGCTCGTCGATGCCGATCTTCTTCGCCAGCTCTTTGAGCTTGGCCGCTTGCTCATCCTCTGTGCCGAGAAGTTTCGCGACTTTCAGGTTGGGGTTGCTCTTGTGGTCGCGGAGCTTCGTGACCTCGGCGTCGAGCACCTGCGACACGAGAGTCTTCTCGGTCTTCACATCGAACGTCGTGCCCGCCGGGTAATTGAGCGCGTCCGGGCCGACAATGGTGCCCGCCGCATTGCCTGGGATGGCGGTTTTCAAGTCCTCGAGACTGACCTTGATCCACGCACCATCTACAGGGCTCTCAAAGGGCTCGCCCACTTTGCCGGAGAGCTTCTTGCGTAGGTAGGCCAGCTTCTTCTCGTTCTCAGCCCCGATAATGAGGTCGCCATCAGGTGCCCGCCGTGCCCAAATCTTCGTCTTCGGTGCGAGCGCCTGGAAGTAGGCGAGCACGTGCAACGAGTCATCGTCGTTGACTGGCCCATTGGTCTTGGCCCATGTCGCAATCTCTTTGGCCTTCTTCTCGGCCGCGAGCTGTTCTGGAGTCTTTTCTGGAAGCGGCTTGGCCTTCGGTTTCTTCTTCGGCTGAGGCTTGGCCATCGGCACATCGCCGAATGGGGGAACGATACTGCACTTCGTCCCTGAGAACTGCACAGCAATGTCTTCGTCTCTGACCTCGTCTTCACCAGCCTTCCAATTATCCTCCTTTGTCTTCTCCCACACACCGCCGTTGGGCCGCACGAGCTTGGTGCCTGGTGGGCAGGCTTCAACGATGGCCATCGTTGCCGAGTAGTCTTCGGTGCCGAGCAACACCTTCGGCACGAAGTCGGGCATGGTCTCCCAATTCTCGAGGCTGGGTGTCGGGTAACTCGCAGCCTTGTCGGCCGTGATGGTGGCCACCACCTCATGGTCGACCATCAGCTTCGGAATCGTCACATAGGCGCCCGCGTGCGAGACGTGGAAGTCGCCAGTGTTGGGCAGCTCAAGCGCCTTCATAAACGCTTTGAGATCCTCGAGCGTTTTGTCGGCGTCTCCACTTTCGGGAGTCGGTACCACGAACATCTCGCTGCCAATGCCGTCCGTGATGAGCGCATTGGGAAACGTAGCCATGAACGCTTGTGCAAGCGTCATCGACACCTTCACCGGTTGCTTCTTCTCAGCCGGTGTCATGTCGCTCGGATGCTTGTCAACGACCGTCGCCGCGCTCGGGACCGCGCTTGGACCCGAGCCACTCTTGAGCGTCCCGAAAGTCTCGCCGGCCGCGAACACTGTACCAGTGAGCCCAAAGGATTTTTTGAGCACGTTAGCGTTGAGCTTTTTGTCGTTCACGAGCGGATACCACTCAGCCATGTGCACTGCGCTCTTGAGCGCTTTCGCCGCGCTGTTAGACGTAGCACCGTGATGCCAGTTGCCATCCTCGTCGATGATTGAGAACCGCACGCCCTTGTAGGGCTCGCCCTCTTTGCTGAAACCCTGCACCACGTTCACGAGCCAATACTTTTTGCCCTCGTGTTCGCCCTCGATAACCACACCGGGAGGGGGCACCCACCCCGGCCACAACGGGCTCTTAGCCCCGACAGGTGGTAGATCGGGGTCGGGTTGCTCACTCCATTCCGGCGCCGCATTGAACACCGTCTCGAGATTGGCCGCCGCTGCACTCGGCACGTGAGACAACGGTTGCAAGTGAATCATGGCCGCACCGATCTTGCTCGCCATCGGTGCCTTCTCTTTTGCTACAGGCGCCGGAGCCAACGGCGCCGAGCCCATCGGCCCCTTCACCCATTCCTTGTTCGCGAGCAGCTCGTTGTCGACGACCGTCTCACCGTGCCAATGGCCGTCCGCTTCCTTCGTGTACGTCACCTGTTTGTCGATGACTGTGTTCCAGAAAGTGACCGAATAGCCAACTGGGGCCGCTTTGAGATTCGCCTCGGTCCAATCTGCCATCGCAATCTTGTTGGTAAACGAAATCTCGACCACCTTCGGTGGCAGCGCGACTGCAATGAAATCGCCCTCATCCTCGAGCGTCTTACGCACTTCGATAGAGTAACTGATTGTGCCGCTGTCCCATGCCCAGTTGGTGGAGTTGATCTTCTCCCAGAGCACGGGCTCGCCGCCGAGCATCGCGCGGATCTTCGTGCCCGGCGGGAAGTCGACGAGGGGCTCCGCGTTGATGTCGAGCGGTTTCCAATCCTCGACGCCCGACTCAGTCGCGCCACCCTTCACGGCATACTGCGGGGGCTTGCTCGATTCCTTCACCCACGCGAACACCGACTCTGCGCTGATGCCCTCACCCCCAGCCGCCAGAGGTGCATCCCAGCCATCCGCTGCTTTGGTCAGCTCGAGCCAGTTGTCGGTGTCAATATCCCAAACACGAACCTTCGAGCCGACCGGAAAGTCTTTGATGTTGGAGAGCGTCTGCATCGTCGGGGGCATCCGCGCCCACCCTGGGGCAGGGTCTTCGATGGGGAACGAATAGCCCTTCGGTTTCTGGAGAATCGGCGACTCGATGCCCTTGGTCTCTTGTGTCTGACCCCAGAGGTCGTAATAGCCGACAACCTCACCGTTATTGTACTGCCAGTTGTCCGCGCCCTCTTGCTTCGTGACTTGGTAGGCTGTCTCTTTACCCGGCAGCTTCTGCACGAACGAGAGCACTGATCCAACCGGTGCGGTCTTCAACTGCTCGTGAGTTGTGAGCGGCTCTGCTGGCGTCTTCAATGACGAGAGCGCCTCGAGCATCTGAACGTCGGTCGTTGGCGCGGGCTCTTTGACCTTCGCCTCGGCCGTGACTGTGACCGGCACCTCAGTGGCCGGTGTGACTGCCTTCGGGTCGATGCCCCAGAACTTCCAACCGCCGCCGCTCGGAATCTTGTTGGTGTTGTTCTGCGCCTTGTAATCGGCCGCGTCGTTGTAGCCCTTTTGCTTCACCCACACCGCGTCGCTTGCTGAGCTGAGTGAATCGAACGCGCCGAGGTCCGCGCCCAACGATGGAATCGAAACCTTGAACTTGCCGGCGTCCGTCACCTCGAGCAGCACAGTGAACTTGGCCGGCTTGCCACCTTCGACCGCGAACTTCTTTGTGACCTCTTTGACACAGCCTGGGGGCAACGGGCCGCTGTAGGTCGACGGCGCCGATGGAGGCACTTCAACTTTGGCCGCCTTCGTGTCGACCTTCGGTGCTGGCTCTTTGGGCTTCTCGCCCACCGGCGCCAACTCGACCGAGACAATCTGGGGCTCGGCCAGGTTCTCGGCCAGCGCGTCATTGCTGACTTCGTCGACGGGCAGACTCGGTGCCTGCCACACCCATTTGCCGGGGCCGGTCTTATGCACGATGACGACCGGTCCCTTCTCGCGTTTGACTCGCAACGTAGTGCCGACCATGGCCGTGTCAGCGAACGCATACCACGCGGTCTCGCTTTGCTTGGGCAACGGCTCCCAATCCGTGGGCGCTTCCTCAAACTTCTCTTTGAGGTCTTCCTCATTGGCGCTGTGCGCTGCTTCAATCTCTTTCTGGAATTTCTGGATGCCGAACGCCTTGCCCGCCGGATAGCTGATGCCGAGCTTCTTTTTCTCAGTCGCGTTGAGGTTGAGGTCGAGCTTCTTCTGGTAAAGCACGAGCGCATCGCTCGCCGCGTTGGGGCTCGGGAACTCTTTAGTCGTGCCATCTGGGAAGTGCACGAACGCGCCGAACTCTTTGCCACCGTGGAGCATGAACTCGACCGTGAACAGCTCGCCCTTGTACATCACCTGCGCCTGGAATCCGTCACCCGGATAGCCCTTGGGCCACTTCGCTCCCGGAGGTGGGGGCGTGCCCGGATTGAACACCGTGACCGGCCCCTTCGTCTGGGGCCAACCTGTGACCGCCTCTTTCTGGATTGGCGCGGTCGGTGGCTTCTCCATGGCGACCGTAGCGCCGGGCTCTGTGAGCCCTGACTCGGGCATCGTCCCGAAGTTGTCAGTCGACTTATCCTCGAGCGTGACCTTCTTGCCCAGCACTTTGCTTAAAAACTTCTCCCAATCCGTGCGCAGCGTCTTCAATCTCGAGGTGAGCTGTTCAGCGATTTGCTCGGCATCTCCACCACCCTTCTTCGCCGCCGCGACAGCATAGGGCATCACGATCTGTTTGTACTGCTCGGGCGTGATCTGCTCGACCTTCTCGAGCGCCTTGCGCGCCGCTTCGATTGGGTCGCCCTCGATGTTGCCGGCAGCGAACTCGAGCCAGAACTTGTGATAGATGGGCCACGAGTGATTCGTGCCTTTGTAGTTGGGGTCGAGCTTGTCTTCGCCGTACCACTTCCACGCCTGCCCTTTATCGAAAGCAACCATTCCATCTTTGTTGAGGAGAAAGTTGCCGGCGTGACCGTCGTGATTACTCACCAGCCAATCGACCATGTGATGCGCTACAACCTCATCGAAATTGTCCTGGAGCGCCTTGGTGGGCGGATCGCTGTGCCCAGTCTGATTGAGCACCTCGCCATCGAGCCATTCGAGAAGCACACCGCTGACGCCATCCAGCTCCACGTGCTTCACCGCTGGCGCTTTGCCTTGCCCAAGGATGAGCCGGCTGATTCGGTCGGCCGCTTCCTCAGCGCGACAAATGACCAGATCACCTTTCTTGAACACGAACGCCCGACCGTCCGGGGCTCGGAACAGCCAGTTGCCGTGCGAGCCTTCGGCGATATTTGCCTGTTTGGTCCCTTCCTCCCGTTTGAGATCTTTGAGGGGAGGGAACGGGTCTTTGTCCAACTCTCCGGCGCCGGCCTTTGCTGCAAACGTTGCCGCTTCCTCGGGAGTCTTGGGGGCCAATGCCTTGCCCAAATGCGGAATGAGATCCTTCACTGTCAGGGTGCTCAGTTTAGCGGATTTTACCCCGCCCTCGCTCACAAACGCTTTCGGTGTAACCACGAAGTGCTCTGACACGAGCTTGGCCGATTCATTGCTCAACACGATCTTTTTACCCGAGGGGTCAACAATCGCCGGCACGCCAATGGTCTCAGTCAACCATTCCTTCACGGCGCCGGCCGTGGCGAACGCCTCGACATTGGACTGAGTCTTCGCCTGAGCGAGCTTCTCGGCTTGCTTCGAGCCGGCGTAGATGGGCTTGCCCCCGGCATTGTATCCCACGATCTTGCCGCCCTTGGGGCCGATGGCCACAATAGGCAATCCGGCCCACTCCCCGAGCTGCGGAGCGTCGGCCTTCACGAGAGGTTCTACAAATTCTGGACGATTCTGGAGGGATTCATTCTGGACGTTCATAGTCCAGAACTTAGCTCAGAACGGCGAACGCGTCACCTCTGAAACTTGCTCACCCCAGCCCACATCTTCCTTGCGCCACTGGGTTCGCATCGTTGCGCCGGTCATGGCTGAGGTCGACACCTCACACTGGCGGCCATCGTTGAGCGCCACGATGGTACGGATCATTCCAGAAAGCGACAGCTTCGGGAAGATCAGTTGGGGGCACCAAATCATGTAATGCTCGACCACATCCTCAACTGCCTGCATATGCTGCACCTGCAGTTGGTGGGCATAGGTCCGCTCTTGCTCCTCACTCATGCTCGAGCACCCCTCTGGAGCTTCAACCATGCTTCAGTCTCAGCCTCAGCCGCTTTGACTTCCTCGGGCATGGGCAGTGCTTTCTGGAACTGGGCAGCTCCAAACACCACAGCCTTCACGATCTCGAGCTTCGGCCCGGCTGTTCTGGAGAGTGTGGGATCCAGAACCGGGGCCATCAACTCGGCCGCCGCAATGCGTTCCAGAAAACCAGGAACAACACAATGAGCGCCGCCCAGATGAGCAAAATCACGATGGCCGTTTTCACCGCCACCAAACCATCAGTTGGCTTCCACCCGCACCGGATCAACGCCCAGCATCCTCCCGAACACATGCGGCGCCCAGCCACCCATGGGCACGTCATGCTCCCAGAACCACCGGCACACCCTAACCGGCACCAGACAAATCAGCCAGCTCATCACCGTGTCTTTGGCTTTCTGGATCATGGTTCTCTCCGTTTCAGTTTTTCAACCGCCTCACTGACGGCCTCAAGGCTGTCAGTAGTCACGATTAGATCGCCATCCTGCTCTTTGGGATTACGCATCAAGAACGTGAGCTGACAATGTGGCGCGAAGAAATCACTCAACTTCTGGAGCGAACGCTCTACCTCCCAACGAACCATCTGGAGTTGAGTACCACTCATGTCAATCCTTCCAGAAACTCCTCGATATCTTCGGATACGAGAATGAAGTCGTTGATGTCCCTCGAGTCAACGTTGGCCCGTACCCGCTCAGCGTCGTTGTAGTCGGTTTTACCGATTCTGAACGAGTAACGACTCGAGCCGTTGTCGAGCTGGGCTCGCGTCACAACCGCGCGCACGTGGCCATGATCGAAAACCTTAATCACCTGCCAGTTGAGCGGAGGTCGTCGCTCGCCGCCGTTGGTATTGTGCCGCTGGTTTCTGGAATCACGCTCTCTGTTCTTCATCGCCGAGCCCCTAGTTGAGTGCCTTCTTGCCGGCAGCCGTGATAGTGACTTTGGCCATGGCCTTGTTGACCTTGGCGAGGTTGCGGTGCACGAGCGCGTTCACGGTGCGCATGTCCGCATCGCCCGAGCCCAATGCGCCCTTGGCCAGAGTCCTCAACACCTTCGTCTGATTCGTGTTCAAGTCTTTCATTTTGTCAACTCTCCGCGCTTCAATGCGCTCTGCATGTCTGGTAGCGTCCATCCGTGGGGCTTCGTCGTGCTACTCGATGGTAGCAAACGGTCGCCGACACCACAGTCGAATCTTGTCGTGCCTGAAATGCTGATCTGCCGTAAACCAAACGGTCATG
>CAYTDU010000063.1:0-13939 GCA_964436395.1 uncultured Gemmatimonadaceae bacterium
CTCACCAATAGGCTCAGCGCAGATGCCCGAATCAGATTCAACTTCGCCGAGGGACGCGATCTGTACATTATCTACAACGGAGGATTTTTGATCGATCCCGAAACGCAGCATCTGACGGAACTTGGAGAACGCTCTGTGTTGGTGAAGCTCACGTATACGATGGCGGGCGGCTGAAGGGTCCGTCGCCGCGGCACGTTTCGCCGGACACCGGCCCTTGCGGCTACGCCCCTTGCTTCGAAACCCAGGGCCGGTGTTGTCGCGGTCCGCGGCGAGAGCCGGCAGGTTATCCTGATCCGCTCCAACAAACCTTGTAGTGACGCATGCAGCGAAGGCGCCGGTACAGCGCACCGGGCTGCAATCGTACCTTCCCGTCCGTCAACTGCTCCGCCTCCTGCATGATGCCGTAACCGTACTGCTCGCGACGGGCCACGATCGTGAGGATGAGAAACACGTCGGGCTTCAATGGGAGGTGGATCTCTAGATCGGCCATTTTGTCAAACCTTGTCTATAGACAATCTGTCTATATAAAGGTCGACAGTGCGGAGAGGTTTCACCGAATTCATGCAGTATCAACTGGACTGCTGCGGAGAACAGCGGTTGTGTTCTAAGGCTCACCTGCCCGTATCGGCTGCCCTCCGCACCGCGTTCATGATGTGCTTATAGGCGCCGCATCTGCAAAGGTTACCACTCATGCCCGCTCGAACCTCAGATTCGTTTGGATGCGGATTCTCCCTAAGCAGTCCCTCGGCTGCCACGACCTGGCCGGGCGTGCAATAACCGCACTGGAACGCGTCCTCTTCGACGAATGCTCTCTGTACGGGGCCCAGCTCTTCCCCGTCCATCAGACCCACGACGGTCGTTACTTGGTGACCCTCCGTTTCGAGGGCGAGTGTCATACACGCATAGCGAGGGAGCCCGTCGATCAGCACGGTGCAGGCACCGCACTCGCCTCTACCGCACCCTAACTTGGTTCCCATGAGACCAAGCCGGTCACGGAGGACGTCAAGTAACGTCCAGCGCGGCTCGACACTCAGGCGCTCGCTACGGCCGTTGACCACAAGTGTCATTTGGGGCAGGGAATCGCTCTGCGATGCGGATGTGGCCTGCGGTTTTATCGCCGCACCACCTAACGCGGCCCCGACGGTCCCCGAGCCTACCCTTCCGATGAAGTCACGGCGGCTGACGCCCGATTTCGATCCAGTTCCGTTTTTCCTCTCACTAGTCATTGCTTCTCCACGGCAGTTCGAGGTCATTGCAGCGCGAACGCGCGAAGGGCCTCGGCAACGAGGCCGCGTACCAGGTCAACCTTGTAGCCGTTGCGCGACAACGGCCGAGCGCCGGAGACACTGGCCTCGGCGGCACTGACAATGGTCCCGGTGTTGAGGACCTCCCCTTGAATCGCCTCCTCCGCAGCTGTAGACCGCCACGGCGTGGGAGCGACACCCGACAACACGATCCGAGAATACTCGACGCGGCTCCCGGATCTCTGGATCGCGACGGCCGCTCCCGCGAGGGCAAAGTCCCAGCTTCCGCGCGATCGAACCTTGCGGTACGTACTGCGCAGGCCCTCTGGGATCGGAGGCACTAGAACCTCGGTGAGAATCTCGCCCGGCCGGAGCACGGTCTCGCGTCGGATGTCTTGCCTCGGCAAGACGAAGAATGACTCGAGCGGCAAGAGCCGCGATCCGTTGTTCGAAACGATTCGGACGCTCGCGCCGAGCGCGACAAGCGCCGGAGCCGTGTCGGAGGGATGCACCATGTAGCAGCCGTAGCCGCCGAAGATACAGTGGTACTGGTTGCCGTCGGCCATCGCCGAGCAGAAAGTTCCGCCCCTACGCAGACAATCGAAATCACCTCGGAAATACCAGCAGCGTGGTCGCTGGCACAGGTTGCCGCCGAGTGTGCCTTGGTTGCGTAGCTGCGGACTGGCCGCTGATTCCGCCGCTTCCGCCAGGGCAATCCACCGCTCGCGGACGAGCGGGCTCTTGGCGATCTCGGCCAGTGTTGCGAGGGCCCCTATCCGAAGGCCGCCGTCAGCACTTTGTTCGATCCCGCGCAGCTCATTCAACCTGCTGAGCGCAACTACCTTGCGAACCGTGAACACGCCGTCCATCAGGCAACCCAAGAGGTCTGTGCCGCCTGCATGAAACACGGCGCCGTCGGCTCGGCACTGTTCGATTGCGTCGGTTACGGATGTCGCGCGCGCATAGTCAAAATTCGCAAGCATATCAATCCCTCCCGCCGCCGCTCTCAGCCAATCTCCTGAGGATGTTTCCTGGGGTCATGGGAGCTTCGGTGAATCGAACGCCCGTCGCGTGACAGACGGCGTTCGCTATTGCTGCCGCAGTCGAAATGGTGGCGGGCTCTCCCAACCCTCTTGCGCCGATAGAATTGCAATCGGAGTCACCTGGCTCGACCGCTACACACGTCAGGTCTGGTGGAACATCCATGGCGGTTGGGAGCTTGTAGTCGTGCCAATTCGCGTTCACCATCCTGCCGGTTTGCGGGTCCAAGATCCTCCGTTCGGTGATACCAAACCCGATTCCCATCGTGATGCCGCCGAATACTTGATTGTCGTATGTCAGCCGGTTCATCGCGCGTCCACTGTCGTGCGCACCCAGCATGCGAAGGATGCGGATCTCGCCGGTGTTCGTGTTGACCTCGACCTCCGCGAACTGTGCGAAAAACGGAAGCGGGATCTTGCCCTCCGGATGTGGGTGACGGCGGCCGACGCCGACGATTACTGCTTGTTGCTGGATACCCTGCACCTGGCCGAGCGTGATCGCTCCGTCGGGTTCGCCCGCCGGCACCACCCGTCCTTCCTCGAGAACAAGCTCGTCGGGCGACCGGTTGAGCTGTCGGGCGGCATAATCGAGAATCTGCCGTTTCACGTCCGCCGCGGCAGCACGTACTGCAGGGCCGCAGGCAACTACCGTTTGGCTTCCTCCGCTTTGGGGAGCGTATTGAGTCGAACCCGTATCCGCGTGCTCGATTTGAATACGCTCCAGAGGTACCCCCAACTCCTCGGCAACGATCATGGCCATGACGGACTTCGTGCCCGTGCCGATGTCACTCGCACCCATGTTCAGATTCACACTACCGTCCGCGAACAGCTTCACGATTACTGCCGCACGAGGCTCTCCAATCCAGGACCACATACCCGCAGCAACTCCAACTCCCCGGCGCAGATGCCCGTCACCGCGAGGCTGGCTGCGCGCCTCCCTCCAGCCAAACTCCTCAGCGCCGACCGCGAGACACTCCCGCAGGGCCTCGCTCGTGAAAGGCAATCCGGCGGTTGTGTACGGCGGATGCCCCGGTGTTTGCAGCACCGCTGTGTGGTTCACCAACCTGAAATCGACCGGGTCCATCCCAATCTCGGCCGCCAACGCATCCATCATCTGTTCCAACGCCCAAGCGCACTGTGGCTGCCCGGGCGCTCGCATGGCGCGCTCCTTCCCCGCATTCGTGTACACGCTGGTTACGCTGGTGCGCACGTTGGGACAGCGGTACATGTTCAGGACCAAGAAATGCGAGACAGCCCCGCCGGGATAGGCACCAACCGCGCCAAGAAACTCACCTTCCAGAGCGACAAGAGCCCCGTCTCGCTTTGCTCCGGCTTTCAGCCGGATGGAATTGGCTGGTCTGTTGCCTTCGGAGAGAAACGACTCTTCACGAGTGAGCGCCAACTTGACCGGCCGCGCGGTGTCGCGAGCGAGTAGCGCGGCGATTACGGTGTACTTGCCGGTGCTGAGCTTGCTTCCGAAACCGCCGCCCATATAGGCGCATGAAACTTGGACGGAACTGAGCGGAAGGCGAAAGCAACTCGCGAGTTCCTGCTGTCTGGCGAAAACACCTTGCGTCGAATCCCAAACGCGCAGTCGGTTGCCTTCCCACTGTGCGACGGACACGAATGTCTCCATAGGCACATGAAGCTGACACGACGTGGTATAGGTTTCCTCGAGTACCACCTCGGCCTCGGCGAAGCCAACATCGACGTCGCCTCGTTCATAGGAACCCGACGCGGCGAGGTTACCCGATTCGTGTACCTGTGCGGCACCGGCATCGAGCGCGTCATCCATATCAACGACGAACGGAAGGACTTCGTACTCGACATCGATCGCTCGTGCCGCGTCCCATGCCTGGTGAACGGACTCAGCGGCGACGGCGGCTACCTCTTCACCGGCGTATCGGCAATGGTCGTCAAAGATGCGACTCGTCGGGCCCTGGACGCCGAAATACCAGGGGATGGATGCTCCAGGTGAAGTGCCGGTTATCACCGCGCGGACGCCGGGCATATGCATGGCCCGTGTGGTGTCGACTCGTACGACTCGAGCGTGCGCGTGCGGGCATCGCACTATGACCGCATGGAGCATGTCCGGTAGAACCAGATCGTTGGTGTATGTCGCCGATCCACTCACCCGTTCGTATGCGTCCACTCGAGGCGCACGTTGCCCGACTACCCGCGTTTCTTTCCAGGGTGGCAGCCGGTCGAGAGAATCTTGGGTGTCTGGAGTCCGAATGTCGTCCGTGTTCAAGTAGTGCTTCATCGGGAGTCCAACCTCCACATGTCAGGTGGCACGAGGCGGCGTGAAAAGCGCAGTGTGGAAAGGCTAACGCGGGTTACGCGAAGGAGCGAGGAGTTTGTGGCGAGTGGTTGTGCCGTGCAACGAACGGCATTGAGCAAACACAAACGGCAACCCATTGCTCATCGCGACCAGGGCTCATGCTTGCAATCTGTCCGGCTCTGTCAGGTTGGAACTCGACGGGTGAGTTGTGAGATGCGATAACTGTCTCACCCGCACAAGATCAGCAGCGCATGCAGGTGGGCCCGGAAACTCCCCCCACCGATGAGCCGCCCGGGAACGTCAACTCCAGATTGCCGCTGTACTCAACCGTTGACCCGCCGTTGTTTTCGAACTCGACCGTGGCCCCAGTCGCGGATACACATTGGCTTTCGCTAGTGCAGCGCTGCATCAGGAAGATCCGAGACGGGCTGCTCTGGGTCGAGAACGAATTGCCGGCCAACTCCTCGGCACCTGCTTCTAGCGCAATCCTGATGTGCGGATATGTTGGCTACGTCACATCAGTGGGCACGGTTTCAGCCAGGAACAGCTCGATCGCAGGTCCGTCGACCGGCGAACAACCCGCGACCATCCACGCGACTGGGAACTCCTCGGGTGGGCTAGTGACGTCACAACCGGCTGCCACCATCGTGAGCGAAAGTGCAATTGCAGTCCGTGTTGTGCCGGTGATCATATGAGCATCCAGGTGTTGGTTCTGTGATACGATCGGTGCAATATCGCTGCACCGGCCATTCGGTTGAAATACCCCACGCCGATACAAGGAGTCACAAACTGCTCGCACGCGGTCAAACGGACGCTGACAGCTCATCACGCGATACTGACGCTCGTCACACAACCATTGCCGCCAATAACACGATAATCCAACATTCACATTCCAATTCTAGTAGGCGAGAGGCTGCTGCGGCGTAGCAGACCCCAACCATATGCAATAGGGAGTGATTTCGATGCGAAAGAGGCTGCCACCAGTGATCATTGCAGCCACGGCAGGTTTAATCCTCAACTGCTCAGATGCCACTGATACGGGGCTGCCTGAGTTGATTGTGGTGACGTCCACTAGTGGTGAACACGCGGACTTCAACGGATATCAGCTACTGATAGATGGGACGCCCCAACAAGTTATCGCGGCCAGCGGCACCGTTAGCTTCGAGAATCTATCCGGATACCACGAGGTCGAACTTGATGAGCTGGCGGTGAATTGTCGGGTGGACGGCGAGAACCCGCGCGGCGTCACACTCCAGGATGGAACAAACCGCCTCCAGTTCGATGTTGTATGTGCGTCGCTCATTACACATCCCCTGGTGTTTGGGAGAATGGGGGCGATGGCGCCGGACGTGTGGACGTGGGACCCTGGAGAAGTCCAGCCGACTCAGCTGACGACACATGTTGAATACGATGACAAAGCGGCGTGGTCGCCGGACGGCAGTAAGATCGCGTTTGTTTCGATGCGGGATGGGAGTCTGGGAATCTACGTCATCAATATCAATGGCACGGGTATGACGAAGCTCACGAGTGCTCCGGAAGCGGTTGACGACTGGCCGACTTGGTCACCCGACGGTACGAAGATCGCCTTCTCCAGCGTCCGAGGAGGCGCGGCACAAGAGATCTATGTAATGGACGCTGACGGCACCAACCAGACCCGGCTCACAAACAACCCGCTCACGTTGGATGACCGCCCCAGCTGGTCACCTGACGGTACGACAATCGCTTTCGAGTCGCTCCGCGACGACAACCTCGAGATCTACCTCATTGATGCCGACGGCACAGACCCGCGAAACGTCTCCAACTACCCAGGTTGGCCAGACGCGGACCCGGACTGGTCGCCGGACGGGACAAAGATCGTGTTTGTGAGCGAGAGGGATGGAAACGCTGAGATTTACTTGATGGACAGCGACGGCTCGAACCAGACGAACGTCACTAATAGCCCTACCTCCTCGGACGTCGAGCCTGCCTTCTCGCCGCTCGGCACACGCATTGCGTTTGGCACGAACTACGCCGGCGGATTCGAGGTGTTCGTCATCGCCGTGGATGGCACGGGCCTGAACAACATAACGCGCAGCGCTGAAGCAGATGGCATTCCAGCCTGGCAGCGGTGACGTGCGAGGCTGTATCCCAGCACAACTGATCTGTGAGTCGCTTCCGACGCATTGAGGATCGCTATCACATTCCGGGATACGAACCCAGGAAGATCAACAGGAACCCGACGGTGTCGGACGTGCCGTGAGCAACGATCGGTGCCCAGAGGCTGCGTCCGCTCGCCAAGTACAACACTCCATACACGAATCCGTTCAACGCGACGGTTGCCACGCCTGACGTACCCTGATACAGATGCCCGAGTCCGAAAAGTACGCTCGTCAGTATCAAGGCAAAAAGCCATGCCGCCCGCGTTTCGCCGGCGAATTGCGCGACGCGATTCAGAAGGTACCCGCGATAGACGAACTCCTCCCCAAAAGCCGCAAGAGTCCAGGAAACGGCGAGCGATATCAATAGGAACCTAGTGTTGCCGATCAGCGGGGCGAATATGCTCACGTTTGGGAGTTCACCCGTGAAGCAAGCGATTAGAGGTTCGACTACGTATAGGCTCAGGAATTGATACCCCACACCGGCCACCAGCCCCAACAGCGCTGCGCGACTCCACCCCTGCTGTGTGCCGAGCCCCACTCGCTTGAGACCGTCGCCACGCAGCCACAGGGATAACCCGCCGAGCACGACAAGGACCGGCGTCGCGCCGAGAGGAATGAGACCAACGTAGCCAAACGCTAGGCCCGCAAGAGCAATAGCGAGTTCCGCGATGAGTGAGACCCTGCTCTGACGAAACTCGGCACGGTTGTTCTCGACCGGCATCATACGCTTTCATCTCCCCTTTCGCTCATGGATGAATTCGACATCCTCGACGCTTCCATCTTCGTGGCCCACCCGAATACGCCCACGCCGAGTTTTTTCGTTTTCTTTGAGGTGAGTCAAACCATCGAAGTAGATCGCTTCCTTGGTGACCTCAACTGCCGGTAATTCGTGCATTCCCCCCCTTTCTTCCCAGCCGATCAGGTCCGCGTGGAGATGCATGACCTTCATTACAAGGCTCCCAGCTTCCTCCACGATGACGATCATCTCGAAGAAGGTGACAAGAGCCTTCCTCAATCAACCGATAGGCGCCCATCATCGAAGAATTCGCCAGGGTTAGCGCTCCTGATCTGCCGTAACCAATGCTCGATGTCTCCGTTGTTGTTGTGAGCCGAACAGGAGAAGACGATGGGAATCCGACCGTGACAACCACATTCATCTTCATCGTCATTCGCATTCTCGTTGCAGGATTGTGGTTCAAGGCGGTTAAAGGGTGAGTATTCGCGACAGCGCGGAGATCGATCAAGTCCGAAGTGGGGAAACCAAGATGCGGATGGTGGATTGCATTCACGCGCCACGAAGTCAATGTCTCCTTTTCTGTGCGCGTTTGCTGACTGACCTACGCATCGGTTCAGACATGTCTATCTGTCTCGTCTGACTGGCATTAGCGACACGCACGTGGGCCTCGTCACATCTTCGTTGACTTGTTTGGTCGCACCCGCAAGTCTTTGGCGCAGGCTTCGAGGCCGCTACAACGTTTGCGTCCCGATGCTATAGTGAGGCGCTCAGCACACAATTGGTGCGATTCCCGGAGAGAATCGCGGGGAGGATAGATCATCTATTCGAGGAAAGACACGATACGGGCCTTGATGAGCTTGATTGTTCTCTTCCCGCTGGCATGTGGCGAGAACGATGGTGGCGTAGTGGACCCTCAAGTCGAAGCGCATCTCGCTCTGGAAGGAGCCGATCAGATCGCCCTAGCCGGCGACCGTTCTCTGGGGCCGAACCACCGTTGGTTGGACTCTCGGTTCATCAGCAGATCCTCATTATCTAATCGCGAAGATTGAAGGGGTTGACAGCATCCAGTTCAAAGCTGTGGCGCAACAAACTGAATGTAGGGCGTGAGCGTGAAGGTCGTCGATTCAGCCACTGGTCGCAGCGCCGGGTGTAAGCACGGACACTCACCTCGGCATCAAGCAACTGCACCACGAGAGTTGACTTGCCCCACGCATGTTGACCTCGGTCCAGGGACACAGCATGCTGTGTGTACGCGGGAATGGGTGGAGCGGCGAATTCCAGTCAACCTTCTTTCAGTTGATCTTGGGCCGCCACGGATATCCGTTCTGCGACAGCGGTGTCGAGTCGCCGGATCGAAGGTTCGGGAGTTCTTACATGTCAAAGAACCGTGTTGAGAGCATCACGACGGTCGTAGTCGACGACGAGCCGTTGGCTCGTCAGCGATTAGCCCGGTTGCTCGAGCGCGAGTCGGATGTTGTGGTCATCGCGCAATGCTCCGACGGCGCTAGTGCAATCGATGAAATAGCGAAATCCAAACCCGACGTGGTGTTCGTCGACATAAGGATGCCGGGACTCAATGGTTTCGAGACTCTCGAGCGATTGGGTGAAGCCACCCCATGGGTGGTGTTTGTGACTGCTTACGCCGAGTATGCCGTGCGCGCGTTCGAGGTGAGAGCGCTCGACTATCTCCTAAAGCCGGTGGATCCAGACAGACTGGCACGAACCATTGCTAGGATCAGGGATCAGTCGCGAGACGTTTCGTCGGTTGAAGAACGAAGGCAGCTTGCCGGGTTGATTGCCGAGGTGTTGCAGGAGCAGAATAGCGCCCACACGAATTCGGCGCGCGAACACCGGAGATATCCGGAGAGGCTTCTACTCAAGGATGGAGCGGAAGCCAGCTTCCTCCAGACGGACAAGATCCGCTGGATCGAAGCCGCTGGCAACTACGTCAAGATTCACACCGCGACTGGTTTGCACCTGGTCCGCAGAACCATAAGCGAGTTGGAGCGCACGCTGGATCCCGAGCAGTTCATTCGGATACACCGTTCCACCATCGTCAACCTGAGGTCCGTCGACCGACTCAGCCCGGCGTTTGCCGGCGCATACTTCGTCCATCTGAATGACGGAGAAGAACTCGTACTGAGCAGGGGATACCGCGCCAAGTTGTTCGACCGTATCGGAGACACACTTTGATCAGCGCGAAAACCCCGCTGCCCGGATGGATGGTCACTGGGCTGACGACCTTCCTCGGTTGGACGCTCGTCGGGTTGATGGGAGCCGCACGCACGTACACGAGCCTGCAATCCAGGAACATATGCCCTGAATGGAGAGGCTTCTTCTGGCCGCACATGTTGAGCGTATGGCTTTGGGTGGTGTTCACCCCCATTGTGTTCTGGCTGAGTTCGCGATGGAGGTTTGACAGTCTCAACTGGAGGCGCTCCGCAACACTCCATGTGGCGGCAGGTGTCACGCTGGCGGCACTAGACGTGTTCGTAGACGGTATCTTCCAACCGATACTCCTCAGCGCGGAGCGGATTCCGTTCCGCCTCGCTTTCGCCTACGAATTCTTCATAAACATGTTCAGTTACGCCGGCTTGGTGGCGATCGCGCACGCGGTCAGTTATTACAAGCTCTTCCGCCTTCAGGAAACGAGGTCGCTGCGGTTGGAAACGAAGCTGGCGCAGGCCCGCATCCAAGCGCTCCGGTCCCACTTGCACCCGCACTTCCTCTTCAACACCATCAACGCTGCCGCCGAACTCGTGCATGAGGACTCGGAAGCGGCCGACCGAATGCTAACGCGGCTGGGTCAACTGCTTCAGCGCGTCTTCACCGAGTCACAGGTCGTTGAAGTTCCATTGGATCGCGAGCTTTCATTCGCACGGCAATACCTTGATATCGCGGCGATCAGGTTCGGCGATAGACTCGAGGCCGTAATAACGGCGTCGCGCGAGGCACGGCGGGGGCTCGTACCTAGCTTCCTTCTTCAGCCTTTGGTAGAAAACGCGATCCACCATGGCGTTGAGCGAGCTTCCACCCAGGTGCGTGTACAGATCACCGCAGAGGTCACTGAAAACAAACTGCGTCTCACAGTCTCAGACACCGGACCGGGTTTGGCCGCGGAACGGGAGGGAATCGAATGGGGCACCGGATTGGAAAAGGTCAACGGCCTTCTGCGCGAACTTCATGGGAGCGAGTTCGAGCTCGACATGAGGAACCGCCCTGTCGGAGGTGCTATCGCCGAAGTCGTTTTGCCTTACTGCCCTGCTGAAGGCAGTGGATCGTTCAACACCGAGCCTGCTATTGGAATGCCTTCGACTGCTGTTCGGCACGGGTAGCTTGCGTTCTTCACGGGCGCGTTGACGAGACGCAGCTCCACTGCCATTCTGCGGCGCCTCGGCCGAAGCAAGGTCGACATCGCGGTGGTGTTGTAGTCAGAGTGCCAGTGCAATCTCAGAGAGGCGACAATGAAATCCGGTGTCCTGTTACCAGTGCTGTTGGCGTTGTCGGCGTGTGTACCGTCCCGAGTTGACTCGACCGAAGTGCTAGTGTCGTTGGTCCGCGCAGAGCGTGCATTCGCGAACGCTTCTGTATCGTCTACAACACGGGCGGCATTCCTTCGTTACCTTGGCGCCGGCGCGGTTCTCTTCAACAACGGGCCCACAGACGGTAGGGCACTCTGGGAGGCAAGTCCCGAGGTTGGAGGTGTGTTGGCTTGGGGACCGGAGATCGCGGACGTTGCATCGGCGGGTGACATGGGGTACACGTCCGGCCCATGGGAATGGCGAGCGAAGCCGGACACCGCGGCGGCTCGCTGGGGACACTTCGTCTCGGTATGGGAGAAGGATGCAAATGGAGAATGGAAGGTGGCGGCGGACGGAGGTGTCGCGCATGGGCCAGCAGATCTGCCTGGCGAAGGACCCGTTGAAAGGGCTGGTGGGATGGAAGATTGGGCGCCGTCGCCGGACGGGACCGCGGTTGAAGTCTATCGAAGCACGCTACTCGAGACTGACGGCAGCTACTCACAATCTGTGGCAGAGCGAGGATTTCCTTCGACGATCGAGGAGTTTGTCCATCCTTCCGCACGGTTTTTCAGAAACGGAGCGCTACCAATCGTAGGGATTGCGGCGATATCGGCGTCAGCCTACGTCACCGAAGCTGTGTGGGACGAGTGGGACGAGCAGAACGCGACGATCTCAGCTTCGTGCGATCTGGGCTTCAGCTACGGAGTCGTGCGACTCGGACCCGATCCTTCGAGAAACGACATTCCCGGCTATGCGAGCTATTACCGAATCTGGCGGCGGCACGCCGATACGGAATGGAAGGTAGTTGTAGACGTGTTGATACCGTTCCTGGCCACATCTGAGTGAGGGGCCCGATACGATGAAACAGGGTGCAGTGGAGCGTTTGGCCGCACTGTACGACAACACGTCTGCGTGGATCGCGTCCACCCCGGCCTGAGCCAGGTACCAAGTCGCGTCTAGAACACCTTCAACTGGAACCGTACCAGCCGTCCGGCCCGCGGAAGCCCACACTGATCGTACAGGGACGTGTCCGCCAGATTGTGTGCTGAAACGGATGTCTCTACCCGCTGCACTATTCCCGCGGACCGCGTCAGGTTCCATACCTTGGAAAGGAATCCATTCCACCATACGCCTCCACCAAGCTCGACATCAGCGCCGGTGTCAAGGTGCTGGCAGAACTGCGGCCCCGTGTAATCGGCTTCTGCGGTGCCTGATATACCCGCAATCAGCGGGAATGAGAGGCGGACTTTTCCCATACGCTCCGGCATGTTCTCCGGCTCGATGGATGCTGAGGTCTCTGGATCGAAGAGATCCACCTTCTGGAGGGTAAGGTTCCCATCCAAGGCAACAGGCCCGAACGTCTGGGAGAAGAGGACCTCAACTCCAATGCTCCGGATCTCATCCGAGTTGATGCGCATCCTCATCCTATCCGGTAACGTGATGCGGCGGATGGCGTCTGTGAGCTTGTGATGGAAAGCTACCACCTGGATTTCTCCAGTCCCCACTTGTGATGTGATGCCTCCTTCGAACGCAAGTAGGTGCTCCGGGTGCAAGTCCGGGTTAGGTACAAACCGATTGAGCGCCTCGGAGTAGGTCTCCCGCAGAGCCGGGAAGCGGCCTCGACGACTGAGCCCCGCGTGTACGACTGTGGCGCCGTCGTTCACCAGGGCGGATAAACCCAAACGTGCGCCCCAATCATCCAGGGTGCCCAGCGATGGGAGACCGCCGGTCCTTGGTGTGTTTCCACGATCCCAGGCCGCGCCCAAGCTCATGCGAATTGATTCCAACCAGCCACCTCTGGTCTCCACCAGTCGCCACGCCATCTCCCCGGCAAGACTGAGGAGCCGCTGCTCGTAGTCGGCGGGCTCCCCGTCCACGACGGCTTCGTGATGAATGTTTGAGTAGGTAAAGGAGGTGTGCAGATCTCCCCGATACGTAAGTGTATGATTCCCTAGCAGACGAAACGTGAGCGTCCGGTCATTGCCCTCCTCGGTTCCATCTATCTCTTCATAGGCCCGGGTATTATAGGAGAGGATCTCGCTGTGCCCCAGATCGATTCCCATACTTGCCTGGAGTCCACCGCGCCCGATGGGCGTTCCTTTTTCACCGGTTCCCCCGGACATTGCGATAATGGTGCGCTTCACGTCGGGATACCGCCACAGACGAGGGTCCTCCGAATCCAATTCGGCAGCGATGCCACGCTCAGCCTGGAAAGTCAACGCGGAAAGACTGCCCCAGACTCCGCTGCCGGAAAGGTGCCGCACTGCAAGGAAGCCATTTAGGTTTCGCGCGTCTGTATTCAGCCGAAGGCCGTCATCGGCGGGGGCCGAGTCCACCACTCCTCGCGGCAAAGGGAAACCCGGCGTGTCACGCATGGAGGCTCCAAAGCGAACGGATCCCTTTCCTGCGGACGTTGAAAATGGGACCTCACCGGTGGCGGAAGTGCCGTAGCCACCTCGGTCGTCCACTCCAACGGTGGCGGAGAGAGAGGCATGGGATGGGAACCTCATATCCCTGGCGACGCTCATATCCACTACGCCCCCGAGGACGTTGGGGCCGTACAGGATGGATGAGAGTCCACGCACCATGTGCACGTTCGCTATCGCTCCAGCGGGGAGGACGGAGACGTCGGTCCTCGCATCCCAACCAAGCGTCAGCGGTACACCGTCCAAGAGGATTGCCACCTGTCGAGACTCGGATCCGCGGACGGTGACCTCCGCTTCTCCTCGGGAGTTGGTCCGGAGGTGGAGTGTGGGGATTTCTCTCAGCAACTCCTCCGCAATAGGCGCTGGTGGGAGAGGCAGCGAATCCAGCAGAATCTCGATGGCGCTGGTCCCGCCGGGAGTCGTCACGGCTCTTCTTCCCAATACCATGATGCCTTCGACGCGGTAGGCAGAACTGTCCGCCAGCGTCGTGTCAACCTGAGCGGAGACCGCCCAGGGGAATCCAAGAGTTGCGGCCAACATCAATGCAATCCAG